>JAYTVF010000372.1:0-14086 GCA_043744155.1 Acidimicrobiia bacterium
CGCTCGCTCGCAGCCGCGCCTGGGTGTCGAGGCTCGGCAAGGAAGGCATCGAGGTGCACGATGCGCCGGGTTTCGCCACCAGCCGACTCGGCATCGCTCTCGGACTGGAGGCCATCCGCATGGTCGAGGCGGGCGTGGCGTCAGCCGAAGATATCGACAAGGGCATGACGCTGGGCTACAAGCATCCGACCGGTCCATTGCGGCTCACGGATCTGGTTGGCCTCGATGTGCGTCTCGGTATCGCTGAACATCTCGCGGCAGAACTCGGCCCCCGCTTCGAACCCCCGCAACTTCTGCGAGACATGGTTGCAGCCGGAAAATTGGGAAAGAAGTCGGGCCAAGGATTTTACCTATGGAACTCCTGAAAGTCACTCGCGGTGAGGGCGTGCTGCACATCGGCATCGATCGTCCGGCCAAGCGGAATGCCGTCGACCTGGCCATGGCCGACGAACTGCACCAGGTACTGACCGATGCCAGCCGCAGTGAACCGGCGGTCTTGATTCTGGCTTCCACCACACCCGGGATATTCGTCTCGGGCGCTGATATTGCCGAATTGCGGCAGCGGCGCGCTGACGAGGCGTTGCAAAACATAAACGCCGGAGTTTTCGAGCGGTTGGCCGCCTATCGATGGCCTTCGATTGCCGTGATTGATGGCCCTGCTCTGGGCGGTGGATGCGAGATGGCCATGGCGTGTGACTTTCGCATCGGCAGCCCCAACGCTAGCTTTGCCCAACCAGAGCCGAATCTGGGGATTCTGGCAGGTGCGGGTGGCAACTGGCGGTTGGCGCAATTGGTGGGTCTGGCCCAGGCGCGGCGAATGCTGTTCACGGGCGCCGTGCTCGACGCCGAAGCGGCCCGGAAGGCGGGCTTGCTCGACGAAGTTCATCCCGCCGATTATCTGGCCGACGCGGCGATGGCGCTGGCAAGGACAATTGCCAAACGGTCGTGGCGGTCTTTAGAGCTCACCAAGCTCGCGCTTCGGTTACATCAACCTGCCACGACCACGTTCGATATGACGGCCCAAGCGCTTCTGTTCGAGAGTCAGGACAAGCAAGATCGTATGGATGCTTTCTTGAGCCGTCGCAAACGTACCTAACGGCGAGCTCGCACAGGTGAATCGGAACCACTTGACGTGGGTTCCTATTGATGTGAATCTGGCATGGTGACGCTGGTGCTCTGGATAGTTGCAGTATGGGTGGTGTTGCTTGTACTGGCCGTGCTGTCGGTCAGCAGGTTCACCGCGCTCGTACGGGCGAAACAGAGACGAGCCGACGCCGGCGCCCGGAGGTCGAAGTCGCAAAAGGGCTGGGACGAAAAGCTCGTTCGTAGAGAACAGGACCCGCCCGCAGCGTAAGGGCGCGTCAACAAGTTGAGCGCTGCTGTGCCAATACTGCCTGGTAGACATCGGCATCCCGCTCGAGTTGTTCGCCCGCAGCGTAAGGGCCTGCGTCGATGTCCTTATGTTCCGGCAAAAAGTCGCCGCTGATCGGCTTTCCACGAGCCGGGTAGGTAGTACTTCTTCGTCCAGGAATCGGTTTCTTCCAGATGCATGTCGGGTGCAGTTGGCTGGGTATTGGCCCACGCCCGAAACACGAAATGCATGAATAGCCGCTGGTATTCGGTTAAATAAATGTCAGCAAGCCGCCGGGCCTGACGAGCTGCGGCTCCGTTGCCGGTTGGGCAGCGAACAATGACGGTGTTTTCCTCGTTCTCGGTAGTGGAGTTGTCCGAGTAGTTGGCCGATCCCGTGATGATCGTCGGGGTGCCACCGAGGGGGTCGATCAAGATGATCTTGGTATGGATGAACCGCACCAGAGAGTTGAATCCCGTCAGCTTTTCTGTCGCCCATTGCTCGAGGAAGCCGTTCGAGAGCACGGCCCCGGTTGAGACCCGCACGTGGTCGTCGATGCGAGGAATTTCCTGTCCGGCGGGCGGGGCTTTGTCGAGAAGAACCGTTCTGGTTACCCCCGGGCGAAGGGATGCGAGACGGGTGCGAAAGCGCTGGTTGATCCCGAACGCGCCGGTGATATGGGCGCTACCGATCGCACTATCGAAAAGGTCGGCGTACCAGTCGAGCAGGGTGCTATCGGTGGCGCGGGGTGAAAAGATGGCGGTGACCCCGTCGAGGGCGGGAACCACCTGTTTGCGCTTGTTGTTCTTCTCGTCCCAGGCTCGCATCAGCGGGGTGCTGGCCGTGTTGTCGACCAACCGATTCCAGTACGTCAGAAAGTCGCCGGCTACGTACACGTCATGAATGAGGTGTCCGACATTGGAATGGCCGAATACTGCACCTCGGGTGAGGTTCATCGAACCGGTCCACACCGCCACCGGAAAATCGTTGCGGGTGAGCACCAGGAACTTGTTGTGCTGCAAAGCCCCAGCGCTCGGTGCCGTTCGCCAGGTGATCGTACGGCCATCATCAAGGTTGTGCCTGGCTGCCGCAGCCCGCGAATGGGCGGCGGTTTGATCGGTGCCAGCGTCGCCATCTTTGTCGCGCCCATGCACGACGAGGCGGATGTCTGCTCCCCGATCTCGGGCGGCCGCGAACGCGGCAAGGCCGTTGTCCCAGGTGAACTCATAGAACGCCCCGCGCAAGCCCCATCGAGAATCAGTGGCCTGGGAGCACAACGCAAGGAACGCCTCGCCGAGGCCGCGAGAGAGCCATTGAAAGGCGGCGTCGTTCTCGGACCCGTCGGTGGGCGGCACGTAGTTCGGAAACTTCTTGCTGTAGGCCTGCGAGCCGGCCACTCCGCGGTTGAACCATACCCCGTGGTGACCGTCGTCTTCCTTCTCCGTCTGCACCTTCAAGCTGACGGCCCGAGTCTCGATGAGCGCACCGGGCGTGCCGCCGAGGGCTACGACGGCGTAGGTGTAGCTGTGATTGGGTTTGGCCGTGTAGTCACCCCACTGGAAGCCCTGGATCGGATGCTCGCGGGTCGAGTAGTCCTGCCCCGGTGCCGGGTTTGGCGCGGTACTTGCGAACGTCTTCATGCCACGTAACCAGTACGTCTCGGACTCGGTGTGGTCGATACGTCGAATGGCGAAGCCGAGACAGCCAGCGGGCTGGTCCATATCGATGCCCAGCAAGACCGTATGGGTGCCCGCGGTGGCCCGAAGGTGGAGCCCTGCCCTGCTCGCTGTCTTTCTCACGGAGTTACCTCAGGTTTCACTCAAGCGTCACGGATTCCCATCGTATGCGCAAACAATAGGCATCCTCGCGGGGGTTGTGGCTTTAGTGGCCGGTGAACGGTGTAGTCGTCTCTTGGTGCAGCCCAGTCTGGGCTTCCCACTCGGCGGCGGGCAGGGTGTGCAGGTTGTCGATTACTCGTCGTGTCGTTTCCACATCCATCTTGTACCCGCTGACGGCCACGACCTGACCTGGTGATTCAAGCCAGACGTAGCTGGTGGTGCGGCCCGCAATATCGGCGACGAGATAGCCGTCATGGCCGCGAATACTCGTCGGCTCGAACGGGCCCTTGACGGTAAACGGCAGCAATTCCAGACCGACCTGGCGCGGTCCGCCGGTCTGGATGATGAGTTGCGGGTTGTTGTCTCCGCCTTGGTCGTAATACAGCGTGGTGCCGCGTATCGGCGCGGATGGCCCGTAGTCGGCCACCAGCGCGAGGCCGCCATTGAGGGGGCCAACCTGAGCTCCGTCGGAGGCATTGGTGGCTTTGGCGGTGATGACCGACGCCGCAGCATTCAGCTCGGCGGTGCTGAGACCGAGGCCGAATAGGTAGATGGCGACACCGCCAGGTCGGGTTCGGGTGGCTCGACTCATCGTTGGCAGCGCGCTGTTTTCGGGGAGGAGGTGCAAGACGATCCATGGGGCCAAGGCAAGGTCGTCGGAGGCGGTGACCATCAGTAACGATGGCGCTCCCAGCCGACTGGACGGGTTCCGCCAAATGGTGATTCGGCTGGCTGGCGGGTTGGGGTCGAGGGAGTTCTGGCCGCCGTTGGGTTTAAAACCTTCGGGCAACCAGCCGGGCACGACGAGGCGCTCACCGCCACCGGCATCGCGGGTGGCGGGTCCGGCCGCAGCGAGCGCGGCAACCGCCAATTCCGGCCCGGTCGTTCCGGCCGCAGCGAGCGCGGTAACGGCCGGGTCCGGCACGGTCGTTCCGGTTGAGCCGGTTGAGCCGGTTGAGCCGGTTGAGTCGGTTGAGCCGGGTGAGCCGGCTGGATTGGTCGGATCGAGCACGTCGGATGTCACCGGGGATGGCTCTCCCACCGCGACTTGCGGGGCATCATCGGCGTCGGCCAAGGGGTTCTCGCTCCGCAACGCGCCGACACCAAAGGCGACCAGTGCGGCGATCACGATGGCCACCGCCATGGTCGACAATGGTTTTCGGGTTGTCGACTTCCTCACTCGATACCTCGCTATTGAACAGGCTGCTTGGCTCCCACCCTAGGCCGAGGCGGCAACTATGCCTCGATGACCATGGTCGCCGAACCGCTACGACCAAAAGTTTCTGGCGCGTAGATCTCCTCCGCTCGCGAGGGAGGTACGACGAAACTGCCAGGTGTCGTGGCTTTGGCGATGTAGGAATAGTCGTAGGTGCCCGCAGGCAGCAGCGTGGCGAACACCTCGGCTCGGTCATCGCGCGTGTTCTTGTGATCGAACCATCGGCCCCACCAGAACCCGACCGGTGATCCGTTCGCCACGTTGCTCGTGACAGCCGCATCACCCGAACCGTTCCCGTCTTTGACCATCGCGTTTGGCTGCACCTCGGGCAAAGGTGGTGATGCTGCGTTGGCCAGGTCGGCATTCACGATCTCGAGCCCTGCCGCCAAGGGATCGATGAGGGCCACATGGGTGCGCTGACTCTCGGCCACCAGCGTGAGCTTCACCCGTACTCTGGCACCCGCCTTCACATGCCACACGCCCTTGGCGTCACGGGTCACCTCTGCCGGATTGTCGATGGCTTCGTAGGTGCGGTTTACCACGAAGCCCCGATCGAGAGCGTCGAGTTGCAAATTGGCGGGCGCATAGGTGAGCCCAAGCCGGTAGTACATGCGGCCCGCACCCTCCTTGGAGAGCGTCAGCGTAGAGTTGCCGGTCGATAGCAGCGCCTCGGTGGGTACGTTGATAGCGACGCGATCGGTTGATCGATCCGTAAAGGACTCGCTGCCGGCGAAGCGCTCACCGAGCCAGACGTTGGCGACGAAGGCCGGCGTCTGATTCTCGAATTTATCAAAGTACTGCTTGAGAGCGAGCAGGATGAAGGTGTTCTCCTGCAGATTGTTCCACCTGCCCGCAGTGCGATGGGCGAGGAGCCCGGTCACCACCTTAGGGATCAAACTGCTGTCGGGCCGCCGTGCGATAAGGGCATCGAGCACCACGCCGTCGACACGACGATCCGAGTGCAGTACGACGTACGCGTCATCACCATAGGAGTCGGTGAAGTTGGCCGCACCAGCGGTCTCGACGGCGCTGTTGGCGATGCGGCGCTCGATGGCGAGATCGGTGGTGGCATCGGTGACTACCGGCCACAGCCAGGCGGCTGCCTCGATCGACATGGCCGAGCCGCGACGGTCCCACAACGACTTGGCCTTGGTGGCGTCCTTGTCTCCCGCCAGTGCCCGTATGTTCAGGGCATAGGCGCTGAGTGCATCGCGCACCGACTCGCCCATATCGCTGGTGAAATGGGCCTCGATGTCACGCACATAGCCCAGACCGCGGCTGAGCGTGTCGGCGTTGACCGCGGCCCCGCCCTGCTGCGCCAGCGCGAGAGCGTGCACCGCCTGGATACTGACGAATGGAGATGACCGCTCGTCACGTTGCCAGTAGCTGAACCCACCGTCAGTGTTCTGCAGAGTGTTCAACTGGGTGACATCGGTCGCGACGGTGGCGTCGAGGGTCTCCTTGCTGGGCAGGTTGGGCGCATTGAACGCTCCGAGCACGCCTCGCAAGGCGGTGATACTCAAGATGCGGGACGCCGCGGCGTCGGCGCTGACATAGGGATATTGCACCAAATAGAGCACCGCGTCGGTGAGACCTTGCAGGGCGGAGGATGAGGTCGTGATGTTGAGCCCGCCCACTTGGGGTATGACCCCGCTCGGGGCCAGTACCGGTTGGGCGATGACGGACGTGCCGTCGATAACGCCGTACGTTGCGAAGGCCTCAGCTGTGGCCGGGGTGTACACCGGCAGGCTGACGATGGCGGCATCGGCAGCCGATTCACTGACGGCCGCCACCCGAATTCGCGCCGTGCCGACCGCGGCCACGCTGACAGGGAACCGCACTTCGACCCGGTTCTGGGCCGGAACTTGCACCCGACGACCGGACGGCCCGGTAAGAGTGAGGTTCGCAGCCTGCACCACGACATCAACCGTCATGGGCGCGTCGCTTTGGTTCTGCACGACGACGGGCAGATCGAAGGTATCGCCGAAGTTGGCGAAACGTGGTGCTGACGGCCGCACCATAAGGGGTAGACGGGCGGTAAGCGCCGCCTCGGTTGAGCCGAATCGGTCGTCGCCGGCCACAGCGACGACCATGATGCGATAGCGGGTCAAGTTGTCGGGAAGGGTGACCGCTAAGGTGGCTCGACCCGAGGTGTCGGTCACGGTCGACGGCTTGAACAACGCCAGTGCGTCGAAGTTCGTGCGTGTATCGATGAGACCGCCGCCTGTACCGTTGGCGCCCGATCCGTCTCGACCGCCTCCCGCGCTGTCGGCGACCTTTGAGAACGCCGCGGCCGGGGCCGCCTGCTCCGCGACGCCCGATGACCGACTGCTGGCCGATATTGGTGACATGGTGGTTGTGCCTGCGGGCGCGGCAGTGGTGGCCGCCGCGGCCGCTGTTGTAGCTGAACCGCCCGCGGTCTGCAACACCGCCACGTCGTCGGGGTGGGCCAGCACGATGGTGTCGCGGCCGAGCACCTCCACGGTGTAGCCGGTGACCGGCTGGTAGAACAGCGCCAGCGGGTCGGTCAGTTTGTAATCACTGAGGGCCAGTACGGCTTCGTCGACCACGACGACGGCGAACTCGGCTCCGGCCACGGGCGAACCGCCAGCGTCGGCGACTGACACGTCTATTTGGGTGGATGCCTTCGGCTCGAGCTGCGCCCGTGCCGGCACCGCGTGCACCGTGAGCGAGCGAGATGCAGTGGAGACCAACACGGTGAGGTGGCCGGCGGCGAAGGCCGGGCGAAGGGGTGCTCCGGCCAGCGGCCGCCCATCGTCACCGGTTCTCGTGGTGGCACCCACCACCTCAAAGAACAGGTCGACGTTCGGAATATCGGCATCGGCAAGGGGAATCTGCACCACAGCGCTGCCGTTGGCCACGTCGAAGTTCTGGGTGGACAAGATGCCCACTCGGCTCACCGTCACCATGCCGTGCCCAGAAGCGAAAGGTGCCTGCACCAGCACCTCGGCCGACTGACCGGGGGCGTAGGTGACCTTGGCGGGTACCAGCGTGAGTTCTTCACGGGCCAGGTTGCGTGTCGGCTTGGCGTCGCCTCCGCTGATCCATGTGGTCAGATCAGTTCGGCTGCGGCCCCCTCGGTCATCGGTGATCGTACTGGAAATGGTGTACGTACCGCCGAGCAAGCCCTTGAACGAACAGGTGACCGGGGCCTGGGTCGAGGTGGTATCGCACGAAGAGGTGTCGACTGACACCTCTTTCCATAGGCCGTTCTGCTGCTTCCAGGCCATGCGACTGGCAGTGATGTGCAGCGCTCGTCCGGCCACGGCCTTGCCGTCGATATCGGTGGCGATAGCCTGGATATCGAGCGGGTCGCCCTGCTTCACGAACAGGCGCGAGCTCTTCAGGCCTACATACAGCTGAGCGGGATGGACGACGAGGTTGGCGCTCGACGCCCACTGCTGGCGGTTCACGTCTTCGACGTTGGCGCGCGCCACCACCGAGGTCGGCAGATCGGGCAGAGCGCCGTCCGCCCCGGAGAAATCTACCTGCAAAAAGTGGTGTCCGGCGGCATCGGTGGTGCCCTTGAATTCCTCGACCTTGCTGTCGGCACCGAAGGGTCCGCAGCAGGGGAAGCTGACGTTGCGGCCAATTGACTGTGAGCCGAAACCGTCGCCGGCATAGCCCCAACTCGGTGTCCACTTGCCAAAGGAGAACTGGTCCCATCCCGGCGGCGAGTACGTGGCCGTCGACGTGGTGACCTGCCAGGTGACCGGTGCCTTGGCCAGGGGCCCGCCAGCAAAGTAGGTGGCGTCGACAGCAACCGTGGCGGGCTGGGTGCCCACCACGGGTCCAGCGCTCTCGCTGTGGGCCACCACCTCGAACTCGGGCCGACGGAATTCCTGCACGTGAAAGCCGTGCCCGAACTGATCTGCGCCGAACTGGCCGAACCCCGGCGCAGTGAGCTGCACGTAGGCCTGGCCGGTGTTCGTGCCCGCAGGCAGAGCCACCGTGAGGTCGAATCCACCGAATCGGTTGATGTTGGTATCGCCCTCGGCGATTTGCACCCCGCGGGGATCCATGGCGACGTAGTGCACCGTCGAGACTGTGGCGGGCACGTGAAGCTGCGCGTCGGTGCGGGTGGCAAAGGTGCGTAGCCACCCCTTGATCGACACGGTTTCGCCTGGCCGATAGGTCTGGCGATCATCTACCACGTACCAGCGGGCCACGTCTTGGAGCTGCTGTGGTTCCCATCTGTCGTAGTCGAGCGAGGTCTGCAGAGCGGTGTCGTTCCCCTTCGAAACCACGACGGCTGACCCTGCCGGGTTGGTGAGACGCGCCCATCCATCGGCACCGCTCGTGATGCCAGCATCGGCGCCGAGCATCTTGGCTACAGCCCCCTCCACTGGTTTGCCGTTGTCGAGGTCGGTGGTCCAGACCCGCAACTCGTTGTGGTCACCAATGGCGTCCACACCGAGGTGCGTGGCCTGCACCCAGGTGGCGGTCGGTCGGTTCATCCAGTAGCGCTCGTCGTCGGTGCGATAGGTCGTGGTCGGCTCGACGATCACGATGAGATGGCCGAGCCGGTCTCCGCCCAGCGCTTTTGAAAGGTCGAGACTGGTCTCGGAAAGCTCGTCGGCCTTGCCGGTTGTCTTTAGGTCGGTGGCGCTCAGACGCTTCCAGGGTGCGTCGGGCAACTGACCGTCTGGCGTGGTCTGGGCCTGGAACAGCCAGGCTTTGTACGACGGCCAGTCCGATGGTTCCACCGCGTAGATCCGCACTCGCACGGTCGGATGATTCACGGTGGCAATCGTCAGAGCCGACGTGGACGCCAGCGGATCAAGAGTGGTGAAGGGCGGCTGAAACGGTCTGATCATCGGCTGGGCCGAGCCGGTGGTGAACGTCACAGGCTTGGACTGACCCAGTCGTTGGCCGTAGACATCGGTCAGGTCGGCGGGCAGCTTGATCTTGTAGGTGGTCTTGGCTGCCGTGGATCCTTCGACCATCACGACGTTGCCGTAATTATGTACTGCCAAACCGGAAATCGGCGGATCAACTGTGATGGTCGACAGATCGACGGAGCTCTCAAGTGGGTTATTGAAGATGATCTGCAGCCCGCTTCCGGGGGGACATTCGGGCCCGTAGGTGCAGGCCTGCTCGCTGACCCGGAGGGGGGCGTAGGTGCGCAGCGATCGGGTTGTCGGCTCGGTTGTGGTTCGCGGGCCTTCCGCCGACGCAGTGCCTGGGCCGACCGCCACCTCGATAGCGGCGTCGGCAGGCAAGGGGTCGACGGAGCGGAACGCCAACCAACGGCCGTCGGGAAGGCCGCTGGTATACACGGTCTTGTCCTCGGCCACTTCGGCCGTGGTGGCCAGGCGCAGCGGCCGGGCCTTGCCGCCGGCGGTCATGGTGATGGTCGTCAACACCGCGTTGGGGTCGATGCGCTGATCGAAGGCCACCACGAAAACCTGCTGCAGGGCGAGCGGCCGATTGTCTGGCTGGAACGACTGCACCGTTGGCGTCGGGGTCTGGAACTGGAACGAGACGGCCTGAGCCAGGCTGCCGCCGCTGGCCGAACGCGTACCTGCGGGGATGTCGATCCGGTAATCGGTGGACATTGGTAGTCGGTCGATGCCGCTGACTGAGGCATCAAAGCGCAGGGTGCGAGTGCCGATCCACTGCCATTTTCCGGGTACGGCCGGGGTGATGGTGGCGGGCACAGTGGCAGCAGCCACCTGATCGAGGGTGCCGATGGCCACCATGTCTTGATTGAAGGTGATGCTCACGAATGGTGCGATCGGAACCGCGCCGTCGGGCTGAGCTCGCAGCACTTTGAGAGGCCCGACTGCTCCGGGCGCAGGCGGCACGGGGCCGCTGTTCGCCGGAGGAAAGGCCCGATCGATCGTCGTGCCGGCCCGAGGCACCGGCAGCGATGACACCGGCCAGTTGAACGCGGCGGCAGCGCTGGCCTCGTCAGTGAAGGCGGGCAGTCGGTCGCTGACGGCCTTGATGGCAGCCGGATCGAGCGTCGACCCGTTCACCACGGTTGTGGGTTTGGTCGCCGAAAGCAGGGTTGCCTTGCCTTGGCTGAGGGTGACAGCCATCTTGGTGGCCGGGGTCCCTTTCGCAGTTGGGCCCCCTTTGCTGACGCCGGAGCCGGAGTTCGACCCCGGTGTGCCGGTGGTGTCGGAGGACCCGGTGGAAGCGGAGGAAGGAGATGAAGAAGTCGTCGTCGGGCTCCCGCTCTTTGGACCGGAACAGGCCGTTGCCAGGAGGATAGCGGCAACCAGACAGCTACCGATCGGGCGCCGTCGACACAAAACTTTTCGACCCATCATTACTCGATCCTCTCGTTGGTGCTGTGCTGCAAGCTGCTGTGCGAGGTGAGACGTTGACACCGTCTCATTTGGTTCCCGGTACGGTCCGCAAATTTGACGATGACGGCCGGTACTGCATCCCGACGCGCTCGATCGTCAAGACGTGGCACTCTAGAACCACAGCCTCGACGGTGGTTGCGTGACCGCGGCGAACCCGATCGTCATACCCTGCGTCGTATGACTTCGGATAAGGGCCAATCACGATGGAACCGCCGGGAGTTCATGATTGGTGGAGCCTTGGCGGGTCTCGGCGCGACCGGCGCGCTGGCCGCATGCAGTGGCTCGGGCAAAGCTACATCGACCACGCTGGTATCGACCACGACTGCCGCCGCCGTGCCGCCTCCGGATCGCACGACGCTGCGTATCGCCACGTGGCCGTATTACATCGAAAACGATGACCCGGCGACCTCAGCCACCATCCGGAACTTCACCGCCACCACCGGGTTTGCCGTCAACTATCAATCGATACTCGACGACAACTTCACCTTCACCGAAAAGTACGTTCGCGACCTGCAGAGGGGAACCCAGATCGGGTTCGACATCGTCGTGCCGACAGCATGGATGTGCGAAACCTGGATCGTCAACGGCTGGGTGGAGGAGATTCCCAAGGTGACCGTACCGAACCAGGCCAACCTGCTGGCGTCGTTGGCTCACCCGCCATTCGATCCTGACCGCAAATACACCCTGCCCTTCACTCTCGGCCAGGTCGGCATCGCGTATTACCCGGCCAAGGTCGGTTTTCCGATCGTATCGATGCGAGATTTCCTGCGGCCCGAACTGGCAGGTAAGACCTCGATACTTACCGAGATGCGCGACACCGTCGGCATGTTCCTGCTTATGGACGGGGTGTCGCCCGAGACCGCCACGCTGGCCCAGATGCGGGCCGCGGTCGCCGAGATCAAGACGTATCGAGATCGCGGTCACTTCAAGTCAGTGGAGGGCAACAGCTACGTCGATGACTTGAAGAACGGGACCCTCCTGGCTGCTCTGGCCTGGTCGGGCGATGTTGCGACCTTGCAATTGGAGCGTCCGGACCTGAAGTGGGTGCTGCCGTCCGAAGGGGCGATGTCCTTTGTCGACACCATGATTATCCCGAAGGGGGCCAACATGGATGCGGCCGCGGCCTGGCTGAACTTTCTGTACGAGCCGAAGGTGTCAGGTGAACTCTTCGAAGCAATCAGCTACGGCTCACCTGTCACCGGAGCCGAGCAGCACATGACTGCGGCGGGTCGTGCCAACCCGTTGGTCGTCCCCACGAACACCAGCAATCTCCACGAATTCGCATCGCTTACCCTGGCCGAAGCTGGCAATATCTCCCGAGCCTTCGGCCTCGCCACGACGTAGCCGCCCTCGGGGCGTCACCCGCGAGACACGGCGAGGTGCCAAGGCTCGCAACGCACATCGCTGCGCACCTGTGCAACGAGGTGAAACTGGTGGGCGAGCGCGATAGGCAAGACATCGGCGGGCAACACGGCTTCTGCCGGACCCAACTCAACAGGCGGACGCAATGCGGCAAAGGCGAGTCGCATAGCGGCGCGCTGATCGAGGATGGAACCAGACGGCATGAGCATGCCCTGTAGTAACCCGACGGCTTCGTCAAGCGTCAGCTCTAGGGCGTGCTCGGGTTGGAACAGTCGCCCGAGTGCGCTCAGCATCCCTCGGCCGGGTTGCCCGTGCAGGCGTCTGCCCGCATCCAGAAACGCCCGGGTAACCAGGGTGAGCGGCCGTGCGACCGTGAGGTCGTCGTCATCGGTGATTGGCGTGCCAGCGACAGCGCCATACCCGTGAAACTCCTGGCGAAGCCCGGCGCTGATGCGACACTGGGCCACGACTGCGACAAGGTGATTGGCCAACGCGGCGTCTGCCAATGGTGCCAGGGAGACCGACTCAAGGGCGATGATGGCGCGCTCCAACCGGGGCACGATGGTGTCGCTCCACTCCGCCAGCTTCAGCGGAATCGGTGGCTTGGTCTGATTGCCAACGGCGAGCTCGGCTCGTCGGCGCATCTCGGGGTGCACACGTATCTCGGCCCTGATCATGAACTTGGGAGGCAGCCTCGCCAGGGGCTGATCAGGGTTCATCAACGGTCGTAAGCGCGTGTAGGTGACACCGTGGATGAAGCGGGTATCGAGGGTGTCGGCCGGTACGCCAAGGATGGCGAACATGGTCCGTACTCCTTCGCGCATGCCATAGGCCGAGATATCTTGAATGACCGGCACCACCCTGCTGGCGGTTTGCCGCGTATCGAGCAACCAGTGCCCTGGCCCAGGTGGGGTGAACACCGGCGCGGGTTCGGTCACGGTGTCGGGTCCTTCTTGGCGCGACTCGGTGCTACTCGCAAAGGTTCGTCTGGCTGTTTGGGGTAGACCGGAGGCCAAGGCGCATCACGCAGGCCGTTGTCTCGATCTCGTTCGTGCAGCGCCAGAAGCCGCAGCAGCGATTGGGGATCGTCATTCATCTCTGCCCATGGGTTGCCGAGTTCGGCGACACGAGCGGGCACATTAGAGAGCGTCAAGAGGCTGGGATCGACGGAAGCCAGTTCATCCCAGAACAGGGGAGTTGAAACCTGACCACCAACGCGTGGTCGCACGCACCATGGGCCGAACACGGTCTTGTGGGGGGCGTTCTGGTTGAAGTCAACGAAGATGCGTTGCCCACGTTCCTCTTTCCACCAGGCGGCGGTCATGAGATCGGGCTGGCGGCGTTCCATCTCACGAGCCACGGCCACGGCGCACGATCGCACCTGGTAGGAATCCCAGCCGGGCGTCAGTCGCACGTAGATGTGCAGACCCTTGCTGCCAGTGGTCTTGAGAAACGAGCGTACGCCCAGTTCGTCGAAAAACTCTTTGACGAACTGGGCTGAATGTCGCACCTGTTCAAAGGTTGTGCCCGGGGTTGGATCAAGGTCGATGCGAAGTTCGTCCGCGATCTCGGGTGTGTCCCACTGGTACGGCCAAGGGTGGAAACCGAGACACCCGAGGTTAACGGCCCAGATCACGTGGGCCATGTCGGCGATCACGAGAGCATTGGAAAGGGTGCCGTTCGGTGTGAATACCTCGGTGGTCTGCAGCCAGTCGGGGGCACCGGCCGGCACCCGCTTTTGGAAGAATGATTTCCCTGCCGCCCCGTCAGGATACCGCTCAAGCATGGTGGGGCGGCCGCCCATCGCCCGCAGAAAGGGCTCGGTGACGGCCACGTAGTAATTGGCGAGATCGAGTTTGGTTTGGCCATCGGTGGGAAACATCACTTTGTCCGGAGATGACAGGCGAACCTCGTGGCCATCGACGTCAATCAGCGCTTCAGACTTGCCGGACATCGACGGCACATTACCGGAACGGGTCAA
>JAYTVF010000373.1:0-3944 GCA_043744155.1 Acidimicrobiia bacterium
GCCGAATATGCCGGAGAGCGCCAGGTATCGGCCTTGTCGCTATAGCGGGCGGGGAGCGCAATGAACGGCTTGGTCACCCTCGCCAATCTAGCGATCGCACGCTCGGTTGTGCCGGTGCGAACACGTCCGTGGGATGGGTCAAGCGACAGGAAAGCTGACCTCGGTCACGATGCCGCCGCGGGTGTTCTGTCGGAGAAAGATGCGCACATCACCGACCTGTGGGCCAAGGGCAGCAATGGTGTCATGCATCTCGATGGCAAGGTGCTCGGCGAAGATACGTCGCTCGCGAAAGGTAACCATCCACAGTTTCAACGACTTCGACTCGATGGCATGAGTGATGGCGGTGTACTCGACAGTCGCATGATAGATGTCGGGTTGAACACCGGGCACCGCCGGGCAGAGCGACTGCAGTTCCTCCGTCAGGAACCGCACCCGAAGCGGCCGATCGACCGGAAACGTCTCGAGCTGACCGTACTCCTCGACCCCCACCTTACGTCCGAGCATGCCTTCGTTCACGAACAGAGGTTAATCACCGCCGTGACGTGGCGGGCTATTTTCGAACGCATCCGACTGTTTGTCACGCCGTTGGCCGCAGTGGTGGGACCGGTTGCCCACGCCAACCGTCACCCCCCGATAGTGTCTGGCACCAGTCCATTTCGTAAGGGGAAATCATGGGTCGTCTCGACGGGAAGGTGGCGCTGATAACCGGTGCCGCCAACGGTCTTGGCCGAGTCGCAGCAGAGTTGTTCGCTCGAGAAGGGGCCAAGGTCGTGATCGCCGATTTCGTTGACGGCGACGAAGTGATCGAGGCCATCGACGCTGCTGGTGGCGAGGCGGCCTATGCCCGCTGCGACGTCGGCGATGATCAAAGCGTCAAGGCTGCCATCGACTTCGCAGTGGAGACCTTCGGCGGGCTCCACGTGCTCTACAACAACGCAGGCATCAGCCCAGCCGATGATGATGGCCCGACCAATACCAGCGATGAAACATGGACTCGAACGCTCGACATCAATGTCACCGGCCTGGCCCGCTGTTGCCGTCACGGCATCCCCGCCATGCTCGATAGCGGAGGCGGTTCGATCATCAATGTGGCCAGTTTCGTGGCACATCTCGGTGCCGCTACCCCTCAGATCGCCTACACGGCATCGAAGGGTGCCGTGTTGTCGATGACCCGGGAGATAGCGGTCATCTACGCCCGCCAGGGCATTCGGGCCAACGCGCTGTGCCCCGGGCCGGTGCTCACGCCGCTGTTGGCCAAATTCCTGTCCGACGACGCCAAACGACAGCGGCGACTGGTGCATGTACCAATGGGTCGATTCGGGGAGCCCATCGAGATCGCCAACGGCGCCCTGTTCCTGGCCAGCGACGAAAGCTCGTTCATGACCGGCCAAAGCCTGCTCATCGACGGCGGCATCACGGCTGCCTACACCACACCCGAATAGGAACCACATGGACCGAGGGAAGAATCGCACGGTGTCGGCCGAGCATCTGGCCAACATGATCAACGACGGTCTGATTGACACCGTGGTGGTCTGTTTTCCCGATCATCAGGGTCGCTTGGTCGGAAAACGTTGCGACGGCGAGTTCTATCTGGAGGTCGTGCTGGCCGAGGGCACAGAGAACTGCAACTACCTGATTGCCACCGACATGGACAACAACGCAGTTCCGGGCTACCGGTTCGCCAACTACGACCTTGGCTACGGAGACATGCGCAGCGTGCCCGATGCCGGAACGATACGGCTGTGCCCGTGGCTTGAAAAGACTGCGCTGGTGATGTGCGACCTTGAGGACGTCGAAACGCAACAACCGATTGCTGTCTCGCCCCGTCAGATACTGAAAGATCAGATCACAAAAGCCAATGCCATGGGTTTTACGCCCATGCTCGGTAGTGAGATCGAGTTCTTCCTTTTCTTCGACACCTATCAGGAGGCCTTCGAGAAGGGCTACCGAGGACTGCGAAATCACTCACCATTCCTCGAGGATTACCACGTACTGCAGACCACCAAAGATGAGTACATCATCGGCACCATTCGTCGTCAGCTCAAGGCGGCCGGCCTACCGGTGGAGACCAGCAAGGGTGAGGCGGGCATGGGCCAGCATGAGATGAATCTCACCTACATGGATGCCCTGGCTATGGCCGACGCCAACGCCTTCTTCAAGAACGCCATCAAAGAGATCGCGGCGCTCAACGATCGCGCCATCAGTTTCATGGCCAAGTACGACATGGCCGACACCGGGTCGAGCTATCACATTCATTCGAGCCTATGGTCTCCCGATGGCTCATCGTCGCTGATGAGCGGGCATGAGGCTCACCACATGAGCGAGACCTTTCGGTGGTATCTCGGCGGGCTTATCACAACGGCGCGTGAGTTTTCCCTCCTCTACGCCCCGACGATCAACAGCTATAAGCGCTTTCAGCCCGGCTCATGGGCGCCAACGGGAGTTGGGTGGGGGGTCGACAACCGCACGCTCGGCTTTCGAGTGGTCGGCCATGGCAAGGGAATGCGGGTCGAGTGTCGTGTGCCCGGTGCTGATGCCAACGGCTATCACGCCTTCGCCGGTCAGATCGCGGCAGGGCTCTACGGTATCGAGCATCAAATCGACCCGGGCGAGCCCTACCTGGCCAACGGGTACGAAGCCAAGGACCTGCCCCGTATTCCGTGGAACATCGTTGATGCCATCGAACTCTGGCGAAATTCGGCTATTGCCAAGAAATGTTTCGGCGAAGACGTGCATTTCCATATCCTTCATGCCGCCGAGGAGGAATGGGCTGCCTTCAATAGACACGTCAGCGACTGGGAGATGAGGCGTTACTTCGAGCGGGTGTAGCCGGTGCCCGTCTCGGCTGCAGATAGGCCCGTAGTTGTGAAGAAAGTACAGGCGGACGCGGGCGCGTTCATCGACCGGTAGGCTCCGGGCGATGCGAGCACTGGTCTTAGGCAACGATAGTGACCATGATCCTGCGCTGATCGGTGCGCGTGCCGAGTTTCATGGCTACCAACTAGAAATTGGCGTTCGTGAGGATCACGGTTCGTGGCCGACGCTCGATGGCGTCGGTCTGGTGATTTCGCTCGGGTCGGAGTGGTCGGTTTACTGGGATCATGTGCAACGCCATGTCGAGCCGGAAATCGCTCTGCTGCAAGAGGCCCAACGACGCGACATACCGGTGTTCGGAATCTGCTTCGGGAGTCAACTGCTCGCGGCCGCTCACGGTGGTTCGGTTGCCCGCTCCCCGCTTCCCGAAATTGGGTGGTTCGAGGTTCGGCCAACCGAGGCGGGCCGCGATCTGATCGAGCCCGGGCCGTGGTTCCAGTGGCATGACGATCGCTGGCGAATGCCGTCGCAGGCCACCCTGCTGGCCGAAAACGACGCGGGCAACCAGGCCTTCTCGATCGGGCGTACATTGGCCACCCAATTCCATCCAGAACTGACGGAGCGCGTCTTACACGGCTGGCTGGATCAGTTCGGTGGCCGCAGTGTGATGGCGTCGCGGGGTATCGACGTTGACCAGGTCTTGGCGCAGACAGCTGGATCGACCAGTGCTGCCCAGGATCGGGCCTCGGCCCTCTTCGACGGCTTCGTGAAAGGGTTCGTTCGATGACGGCTCTGACGTTGGGTCGGCCTCCCGGTCCCGCGTTTCGACCCGTGAAGCACGGGAACGCCTTCGAGCAAACCGTCGAACGCCTGATGCAGGCCATCAAGCTGGGCATGGTCTCTCAGGGGGACCGGTTGCCACCCGAGCGCGAGTTGGCCGATTCGCTCAACGTCAGTCGCGTGACGCTGCGCGAGGCGATCAAGGCCTTACAAGAGGCTGGTCTGGTCGAGAGCCGCCGAGGTCGACTTGGTGGCACGTTCGTGTTGTACGACACCATCGAACGGCTGCCGATCGACCCGCAACGGGCAGCCCGGCTGATGGGCCATGAGCTTTTGGATGCCCTGGATTT
>JAYTVF010000374.1:0-3935 GCA_043744155.1 Acidimicrobiia bacterium
GGGATGACTTTGTTGTCATCACCCCAGACCTGGGTCATACCAAGTTTCTCGCCGACGATGGCTTTCGTCGCCATGGGAGCATCCTTGTCGTTCCGGTGGTGGCGTGCTCGAGGAGTGCCCCGAACCCGTTTCATGCGAAAGCTCCACAAGGCACAAGCCAGGCGGAGCCAGTGACTACTTCTGCCGTGTGGTCCCTAGCGAACTAGGCACGCACGGACGTCGATTGGTCTCCGGCAACCCGTCCCGAGGGGCGATGCTGCACGAGAAAAGGAGTATAACGAACAGATTCCTACTCCGCCAATGGGCCCATTCGACGTCGCTGGTCCCTGCAGTTTGGCCGATGTCCGTTGGCTCTGGGGTGCTGCGGTGCAGCCTGACCCGCCTACGGAAGCCGGAACCGCGTGGCAGGCTGCGGACATGAGGGTGGTGTGATCTAAGAAACTTCGCGCCCTGAGGTGACGGATTGGGTGTCGACCGATGGCTTCACTGCCATTTACCGGGATTGCGCGGAGCGGCTCTACAACTTCTTCTTGCGCCACGGCTGTTCTGCGGCTGAAGCCGAGGAATTGACGGCTGCTTGCTGCGGTTGCTGTTGCCGCTGGCGTGCTCGGCTTCGGCATCGTGACACGAGACAACTCCGCCCGCACTCGCGTTGGTAACGACATCACACCTGAGACTATGCCGATCTATTTACCTCGTTTCCTGCCGGACGGATTCACGTTTTCAACCGGCAGCGACTACACCAGCCGCCGCAGCCTGCCATTTCGAGACCAGGTTTATCGAGACCTGTCAAAGCCCATCGGAGCACACTCGGTGCGGGTCACAACCTCGCTTGCATCTGCCTAGGGTGGCGCAGGGCCAGGCCACCCCGTTGTCATTGATGGGCGCGCCGCCCTTGACTCAAGCGACGCCAATATCTCCAGCGTGAGGATCACCGACGATGCCGTGTCGATTGCAGTCTCTGGCCGTGGCGTGCCTTATGCCGAGATCGAGCGCATTGCGGGCGTAGCGAAGGCCAGGTCGGATAATCCTAGTGACGGAGCGGTACTGCCATTCATGCCCGAGGGCCTCACGCTTGTGGTGGATCAAACCACCATGCCACCCAATCGGTACATCGATGCCACCTTCGCACCAGCCGACGACGGAGTTCGTGAGCTTGTCATCCACGTGTGTCCGACATCGTCGATGAGCCTCGACCAGTGGATGTCGGCGCGGAGAGCGGCACCCTCACACCGACTCACGCAAGCCGAACCAGGAATCATCGCAAAATCGGCAACCGCGCCATGGACGGCGGACGCTATCAATCTGCCCGCACTCCCGTCAGACCTGGTCAACGTGGAACAGACCGTCTTCCCCCGTTGGAACCTGCGAACGACGATGCTCGCCTTTGGATCAACCAGCGTATCTATGAACCCAGGGGCGATCACGAGCATCGATCATTACGCCGCCGTGGTGCCGGGCACCTTCACGGCTGCCGCAGTACGTGTCCATGCCGTGTACATCGTGAGGGAACTTGAAACCAAGACACTAGCGCTGGTGTGGCTCGAATCACCCGGTCTACTCGTTGGAGTCAAGACTGTTGGCACCGATGTGGCGCCGCTGCAACGCATCGCCGAGAGTCTGCAACCCGTCAGCACCGACGCCTGGACCAAACTCCTCGCCACGGTCGGCGCCAAACCCGAAACGGTCAAGGCCCCGTAGCCTTCAGTACTGCTGCCAGCAACGTCGCACTATGACGTTCATCGCAACAATTTGCTGCGCCTGACAGTCAGACGAAAAGGTCGCTGATGAACAGGACCATTTCGGGACAGGGCAACATAAGTTGGTCGCCCAGGGTGCAATTAGTCGTAGCCCATTTCCCGCGGCGGTCGCGCATGTTGGCCATGACAATCTGGGTCTCAGGGTCGACGATCAGGTAGGCCTTGAGGCTTGGCAAGCGACGGTACGCCGCCAGTTTAGTCACCTTGTCCCGCTCGTGGGAGGTCGGGGATAAGACTTCGGCCAGCAGACACGGCTGCGTGGCGTAGAAGCCATGCCCTTCTTCTTCGCAGTACACGCCGAAGTCCGGGTACTTCGCATTGATGTCATCGACTTTCACCATCTGGTCCGCTGCTCGCGCCCGGCAACCACTAAGACGGGCAGCCTGGCCGATGGCAATCGACAGGTTCATGACGATGTCGTTGTGGCGAGGGCTGGCTCCGGCCATGTTGTAAACGAGCCCGCCGATCAGTTCGTGCTTGACTTCGGACTCGACTTCCATCGCCAAAAACTCGCTAAACGTCAGATGTGGCTGCATTGACATGGTGCTCATGGCTCGAAACCTCCGGTTCGAACTGTACATGTCCTGTCGGGGTACCAGCCCTGGGCCTTTCGGCGGACAGGAAGACGACCGAAGGGGCGCAATCCGAAGATGGCTCCCCTTGCAGCAGGATTTTGGAGTTCGGGATCTTGATTTCGATATCCACGCCCGCCGCGAACTGGATGCGTTAAACGAATCGACGGTCTTGGCCGTGGGATTCACCACGTCGGGAATCCAGGCCCACCAAACTCGTGATCCTCTGTGCCAACCTCGAACGACATTGGGGTGATAGCCAGATGCCGGGTGCGTAAGTCGTTCAGCATGAGCACGGTTGGACCGGCAGCGTCGTCCCAGACAACGGCGTTGTCTCCAATCTCGGGCCAGTAGACATGATCCCGGCCCGAGTTGAGACGCACGAGTAGTTGTGTATGTCCATCCAGGTCGACTCAAGTGATCGGCACCAAATTTCTGCATAGAGACATCTGGCCACGCCAGAGCCGTCGTCCGCATTGCAACATGCAATGCATCTCGGTATGCTTCGACGCATGGTTCAACTAGTAACCCGAGTAGACGACAACCTGGCCGACGCGCTCGATGCCTTGGTGAGAGAAGGAGCGGTTGCAAGCCGTTCAGAGGGCGTCCGCGTCGCCCTGGAACGCTTGATTGACCGGCATCGGCGAGATCAACTCGGTGCCCAAATCGTTGCCGGCTATCGGGCATTCCCGCCGGCATCGGAAGAGTCAGGTTGGGGTGACGACGCCAGTGCGGCCATGATCGCCGAGGAGCCTTGGTAACACCGCTGCAGGGTGAAATCTGGTGGGCTCAAGCCGCAGACAAACGTCGTCCGGTACTTATCGTCACACGATCCGAAGCCGTGCCGGTGCTGAACGAGGTGATCGTGGCCATCGTCACGAAGACCATTCGAGACATTCCGACAGAGATTCGCCTCGGTGTCGAGCACGGCCTCCCCATCGAATGTGTTGCCCAGTTCGACAACCTTCAGCCAATTCAGCGCAGACTACTCACCTCCCGAATCGGCTCGTTAGGAGCAGCCACCGAGTCGGAAATCTGCCGAGCGCTTCGCGCCTTCGCTGATTGCTAGACCGAACTGGACACCAAAACGACCGAAGGGGAGCCATCCGAAGATGGCTCCCCTTCGCTGAAGGATTCAGGAGTTCTGGATCTTGATTTCGATGTCGACACCGGCCGGAAGTTCGATGCGCTGGAGCGAATCGATGGTCTTGGCGGTCGGATTCACGATGTCGATGAGGCGCTTGTGAATGCGCATCTCGAAATGCTCTCGTGAGTCCTTGTACTTGTGGGGCGACCGGATGACCGTGTAGCGGTGCTTCACGGTCGGCAGCGGGATAGGCCCACGAACGGTGGCCTGGGTGCGGACGACAGTCTCGACGATCTTCTTTGTCGAGGTGTCGATGATCTCGTGATCGTACGCCTTCAAACGAATGCGAATGCTTTGTGCCATGGCCGGACTTCCTTACTTGTTGATCTTGACGACGCGGCCGGCGCCCACGGTACGGCCACCCTCACGAATAGCGAACCGCAAACCCTCATCCATCGCGATCGGCTTACCCAACTGCACACTCATACTCACATTGTCACCAGGCATCACCATCTC
>JAYTVF010000375.1:0-13960 GCA_043744155.1 Acidimicrobiia bacterium
AGACGTCCGTCGCCGAGAAACGCCGGCGTGCCGCTTACCAGTTCTACCCAACGATGATCGGTGTCCGCCAGTCGAAGATGCGTCGCGCCGGTCGCCGCGTCGACCGTGCGTACCTCTACTCGACGCTGATCGCGGCTTTGCACCATGATGATCAGCCCGTGCCGGCTCCACGAAACTCGGGCGAGGTAGGGCAACTCAGACCGATTCCAGCGCACTTCGACCCGTTCGCCGTCAAGGTCGACGATGAAGAGCGATACGTCAGCATTGGGTGTTCCAGCTGCCGGGTACGGCGAGGCCGTTGGTTCGCGATGCGGTTCAGCCGGATTGGAAAGCCACCAACGCTGCACGCGGCCGGTATCTACGCGTGTCACGGCAAGATGGGTGCCAGCCGGATTCCACCAAAAGCCGCGCGAGCGCCCCATTTCCTCGGCCGCCACGAACTCGGCAACCCCCCAACTCACTTCGGGATCATCGTCGGCCGCGACCTCCCAGTGGGTGCCTTTGGGTGTGGCGATGCGCAAGCTGCCCTGACGGGTGTAGGCGATGCGCTTCGCGGTGGGATCGGGACGAGGGTCAAAGACCGGCCCGGCGACGTCGAGTGGTCGGGCCGTAGCGGACAGGAGCCCGGCCGTGAACAAGCGTCCAGCTAAGGCGAATGCGGCAACCGTGACCGCGGCATCGGTGGCGAACGTCACGATTCCGCCGGCGCCCTCCCGAGCTCGCTCGCGACGGGCCCGTTCTTCGGGCGGCAGATCTGTTTCATCTGAGCCGGCCAAGAGGGCCACGGGATCGGCGACGAGCTTCTCGACGCCTGATGACGTGTCTAGGACCCAGAGGCAGTTCACCGGATCGGCACCCGAGCGCGACCGCATGAACACCACGCGCTCGCCGTCGGGGGAGACAACAAGGCCGCGCGGTTCACCCAACGTCAGGCGTTGAGTTCGAGCGTACTGACGGGGAAAGGAGTCGTTCATAGCGGCAGACCGGCGAGCCTAGGCCACCACGTCGCCATTGTCGCGAAGGGAAACCGCTCGTCCGACCCACTCGCCATCAGCAAAGGCGAGGGCGACGTCGGGCGACGAGGATGTGCCCCACGCCCGCCGACCGTCGGCCAGCAAGCAGGTGCAGATCACCCGTTCCGGTTGGCCGTCTCGGTCGTGCATGACCGTGTATGCCTCGACATGCATAGGCGCAGTCGACTCGGCGGCTTGCAGTGGTGTCGCTAGCACACGCGAGGGAAGGGCATCGATGAGTTTCTGCGGTGAGCCATACCGGAAGCTGTCTACACCGGGCTCAGTCGCGTAGACGCCGAAAGCGTGTTTGGTGACAAATCCGCCATTGGCCCATACCAGGCCTTTGGCCTGCGGACGATCTCGCAGATCGTTCATCATCGTCGCGATGGCGTGCATGGAGTAGTTATTCCAGGGCCCGCCGGCGAACGACAGCCCCCCGGTTCTTGTGAGTTGGCGATCAAACGACAGTTTCAGCGATGTCGCGCCGAGCTGCACCGCTGACGGAAAACACGAGTACAGATCGATGAGCTCGACGTCGTCGATGTTGGCCCCCGCCAGGCTCAGGGCCAACTCTGCGCCATGACGTATCGCTGGTGTATCGGTGTAGCTCCAGCGGTGGGAGACAAAGGGGTGCTCATGGCAGCCCGTGCCGCTGAGCGGAAAGATCCATCGGTCGCGTGAAACGCCCAGATCGGCCGCCTTCTGGGCCGAGCACATAACTAGGGCGGCCGACTGATCGACATCATTGTTCGAGTTCATGGACTTCGTATACGGCAGGCCGACCATTCGATTCGACGGCCCGGCGGTTGCGATGTCGTCCGCGCTAGGTGATGTTCGAGTCCAGGCGTAGGGATTGTCAGCCGCCACACGGGCGAAGTCCGCCCACAGCTGAGCGATATGGCGGGTGTGTTCCGCCGGAGTACGCCCAGACTGCGCCCGAAGCGCCGATTCGAACATCGGGTACAGCTGTACGGGCATGGTGAGGCCTCGGCGGATCTCCTCGGGGCTCGCCATGACGAACGGGTCGCCGACGGTGCGGTCGGGTGGCGTCGTATCGTGATCTTTCGGCCACGGGTCAAGTCCCTCTGCTCGAGCTCGACGCTGCGTGCGTCGTGCTTCTCCGCCCGTGAGCAGTACGAGGTCGAAATCACCTCGCTGGATGCCGGCCGCCGCATGGTTCACCAAGGTTTGTGGCCCGTTGCCACCCATCGTTGTGAGCCCAGTCAGCCGAGGTGAAATACCGAGCGCTTCAGCGATCCGGCGAGCCGGGTTGGCTGATCGCCAGCTGAGCAGGTCGACCACCGCCAGCAGGTCGGGAGCCGGCATCGATGTGAGCCCGGCATCTTCAACGGCTCGGTGGCACGCGGCCGCCATGAGCTCGACGGGAGACCAAGCATCGGAAACCCCCTGCGCTCGTTGGGTAAGCTGTCCCGATCCGATGAGTACTGGTGTGCGAGGGTCCACACCCCTCAGATTAGGCCCGTGGGCCGTATTGGTTCCGGGCCGGCGGAGTACCGGGAGCCCGAGTCAGAACCGACAGGGGTGACTCGGTTGGCCACCAGTCTTTGGCGGATACGACTGAGGCATAGCCCGATCCGAACTTGGCCGGGTCGTCCTTGGCCGGTGGCAGCGTGCTGGCGCCGTTGTTCTGGCCGTCGGGCGGTGGCATCGCTGGCGAGGGAGTCGATGAGGCTGACATTGTCGGAGCCGGATAGAAGGGCACAGCGGGTTTGGCGGCAAGACGCCCCTCAAGGTGGTCGATGCGTTCGCCCATGCTGTGTACCAGGATGGCCAGATACCGGATGTGTTCGCCCAGTCGGTCGATCTGTGGCTGCGCATTTGTCGTCACTGTTGCACCGAGGTGGGAATCGGCTGGCGTCTCGGCGGGGTCGCCGGCCGCTCGATCCACAACAGCATTGGTGAGTGTCGGTGCAGGACGCAACAACGTCTCGTGGTCGCCAGGTGCAGCCGAGGATCGTTGCATGGCCCACTCGGCGAGACCGAGGGCGCGCTGGTAGTCGAGGGCCACATCCTTCAAGAACTCGTCGACTTCCCACTTCGCGTAACCGCGAAGCACGGATGGAAACGATTTGGCGGCGATTTCATCGGGGGTAAGAGGCATTTCAACTCCCTCGGGGAGTGACAGATGATGGGTGGAAAGAGTGGTTGTCATTTGGTTCCGCCTAGATCTCACTGCGTCGTGCTGGGATTCGGTACTCCGGGCCTGCCTGTGACCGATGCCGCTACGAGCGCACCTCTTTTCCCGGATAAGGCACGATGCTTCACGGCCACGTTCGGTCACAAGAGGCCGAACATGACTCATACAAAACCTTGATTTCGACATGACAATCCCCCCTACTTAGAGCATTTGGGGGCCTTCCCATAGTGATAGTGTGCGTGAATGACCACTAGCAGTGATATATCCGGAAGATGTGTATGTCACTAGAGTTGGCCTATGAGTCATGTCGCCATCGGTGCCGATCACGCTGGATTCCCCTTGAAGGAGCATGTGGTCTTGCTGTTGCGGGCCGCAGGTCACCAGGTGCTGGATCTGGGCACTGACAGCGCGGAGCCAGTCGACTATCCACCGTTCTGCGCGGCGGTGGGGCGTTCGGTCAGAGATGGTCACGCAGAGGTTGGCATTGTGATCGGCGGAAGTGGGCAGGGCGAGCAGTTGGCGGCAAACAAGGTGCGCGGCGTTCGGGCTGCGCTCTGCAACGACTTGTACACCGCACGCATGGCCCGACAACACAACGACGCGAATGTGCTGGCCATGGGCGGCCGGGTGGTTGGGCTCGGTTTGGCCGAGGAGATCGTGCAGTTGTTTTTGTCCACCGCGTTCGAGGGTGGTCGCCATGCTCGTCGGGTCGCCATGATTTCTGCGCTGGAGGACGAATTCTGACGGCAGTGGCCTACGCTTGATTTCCGTGGGATTTGCCGGAGGCTATGTGCAGGTTGGCGCATGCGCCGCCTTGACGACCGCAGCAGTCACCCCGATCGTGCAACGACTTGCCATTCGAATGGGTCGGGTCACGCTGCCCGATGAACGCCGAGTTCATACTCGTGCGACCCCGTCGATCGGGGGCATTGCCATGTACGCCGGATTCCTGGTGTCGTTCGGGTTTGCCTCTCAGATGCGCCGGTTCGCCTCGGTATTCAAAGACAGTTCCGAACCTTTGGGAGTTCTGATTGCCGCCACCATCATCATGGCGGTCGGGCTGATCGATGATCTAAAGAAATCCGATCCGAAGGTGTCTGCGCCCGAGGGAATATCGGCGCCAGCAAAGGTGACAGGCCTCGTGGTAGCCGGTGCAGTTCTCGCCATCTTGGGCGTGACGATGTGGCATTTCCGGGTGCCAAGTTTCCTCGGTCGGCAAGTCTTGGTACTGCCGAATGATCTCCGACCGCTGGTCACGATCGTGTGGCTGCTGGGCATGACCAATGCAATCAACCTGATCGATGGCCTCGACGGTCTGGCGGCGGGCATCGTTGCCATTGGGTCGGGAACGTTCTTTCTGTATAGCCGGCACCTTGACAATTCGGGTCTTTTGTTCGGCCCGAGCATCGGCCCGCTGGTCGCGGTGATCGTCTTTGGGATCTGTCTCGGCTTTCTTCCCTATAATTTTCACCCGGCCCGCATCTTCATGGGTGATTCGGGTGCCTTGCTTCTGGGTGGCCTTATGGCGGTGTGTACCGCCGTCGTTGGAGGCAGAGCCGCCCCGGCCGAGGGCACGCCCGGCGCCCAGGGACAGACCTTCTTCTTCTTCGCTCCGCTCTTCATCCCGCTCGTTATCCTGGGCGTCCCGATGTTCGACGTGGTCTTTGCCATCATCCGGCGGGCGACCAAGCGCCAAGGGATAACGGGAGCCGACAAAGGACACTTGCACCATCGCCTGATGCGGCTCGGCCACGGCCATCGCCGTAGCGTTTTAATCCTGTGGCTGTGGACGGCGTTGCTTTCGGCCGTGGTGTTGTATCCCGCTATCTCTCGCCGGGGAAACGGGCTGGTTATGGTGGCATTGTTGGCTCTTGGTCTGGGTCTTTACACAATCTTGCATCCAGAGGTACGACGTAGGAATGAAACTACTGAGAGTAGCTAGTTCGCAGAATCTTTGATCTTTGTTTCACCGGCTTGGGGCCACTTGGCTCAAGACAATGCGGGCACAACGGTTTTAGGGTCCTTGTCGGTCGGGAACCCTGAAGAACGATGAGGCGTACATGAATTTCCTGTCGGTGTTGAGTCGGACGCGACTGAAGGCGTGGGCGTTACTGTCGGTGTTGTCGTCGCTGCTGGTTGGCATGTCGGCCTATGGTCCGGCTGCCTTTGCCGGCCCCGGTGGGCTCGACCCCGCCTTGATCGTTGACGAGCTCGTGGCCGGCGGCATGCCGGGCGCGGTCGCCGCCGATTGGCTCCCTGACGGCCGTATGGTGGTGCTCACCCGGCCTGGCGTGTTGTGGGCGATTGACCCCGTGACTCTGGCCAAGTCTTCGGTCGGCACCGTTGCCGATCTTGATTCACGGGGCGAATCCGGCGCACTCGATCTCGTCGTCGACCCGAACTTCTCCACCAGCCATGCGTTCTACGTGTATTACACGGCCATGTCAGATCTTCGGCTACGCATTGGCAGGCTGGTCGCGGACCCCGCCGTGACGTCGGTCGTGAGCAATACAACGTTGTGGAGCAACCCGGGCCCATTGCGAAGCCAATTCTCCGGACCGCCCTCTTTTCACATGGGTGGGTCGCTCGATATCGGTCCCGATGGCAAGTTCTATCTCAGCATCGGCGATGCCCAAGCTGGTCAATCCCAGGAGATGGGCAACGTCTTTGGCAAGTTGCTGCGGATCAATCTCGACGGTTCGGTGCCGACTGACAACCCTGGCCTGTCTGCCGCGATTCCCGAGATCTACGCGTACGGCCTGCGAAACCCGTTCCGGGCCGGGTTCGAACGAGTGCGCAGCCACGCGAATCCTGTTGGATCACCGGCGTTGCCGTACTGGGCCGGCGATGTCGGCGGCAACGTCGCCGAATCGGCCTACGAGGAAATCAACATCATCGAGGCGGGGCGCAACTACGGCTGGCCGTTCTGTGAGGGGCCAGTTGGTGCCAACGGCAACCCGCAACACACCGCGTGTCCCTCTGGAGTTACGGGACCGGTCTTCAGCTATCCCCATACCGCTGGCGTGGCTTGCTGCTTCAACAAGGCCGTGATTGGCGGCCAGATGTACCGCAATGGGCCGTTCCCGCTCCAAGGTTTCTATGTCTATGGTGACTATCCGTCTGAGACGATCTCATGGCTGCAATTCGCGGCCGACGGTCGTACCGTGGTCGATAGTGGCCAGTTGATCAAGCTCGCCGCTCGTACCGCGGGCTGGATCGATGTCGGACCTGACGGCGCGATCTACTACATCGATCTCTACCACGGCGCCCTCCGACGGCTGACCTACCCCGGTGGCACCAATTCACCGGCCGTCATCACCGCGGCGTCTGCCACGCCCGCAGGGGGCCTGGCGCCGCTCACCGTGCAATTCACCGGGGCGGCTATCGACTACGACGGTGACACCATCACCTACAGCTGGAATTTCGGGGACGGCACCACGGCGAATGCAGCCTCGCCTGCGCATGTGTACACCCAGGTAGGGGTCTACCAAGCTCGGTTGCAAGTCACCTCCGCAGGTCAAGTCACCAACGGTGAACCGATAAGTATCAACGTCGGCGTTCCCCCGGTGCCATCCATCACCGGGGTGACCGACGGGGGCACATTCAGGGTAGGGGACACCATCGTGGCCAACGGATCAGCCACCGATTCCGTCGACGGCACCATCGCCTCCGGTTCCCTCGAATGGTCCATCGACTTTCTGCACGACAACCATGTGCATCCGGTCGGCACCGGCACGGGCGCATCTATCTCGCTGCCGATTTCTATTTCCGGTCACGACTTCTCCGGCAAGACCGGCTATCGGATCAGCCTTACAGCCACGAATTCCAGTGGCCTGAAGGGTATGGCCAAGGTCGAAGTCTGGGCGAAAAAGATCCTCATTCCGGTGCGGGCGACGGTGTTGACTACCGGTGTGGTCTCGGGCATCACCCAGGCCCTGCCGTTCAATATCGACACCGTGCCGGGCTACCAGCATACCCTCGAGGTTCCTCAGACAGTCTGTCAGGCCGGCCTCGTCTATACATTCGCAGCATGGTCAGATGGCCAGGCGCGCATCCACAGCATCACGGCCACCGACGGGTTGGCGCCGGTGGCGTCATATGGGCCCACAGGTGTTCGATGCCGCAGCAAATACATGCCGCTGACGCCCCAACGCGTCTTTGACTCTCGCAGCGGCACCAAGCCGACGGCGGGCGCCTCGGTCATCGTGCCTGTGGTGGGTCAGGGTGGCGTCCCCGCCGGTGATGTCACGGCGGTGGTCGTCAATGTGACCGCGGTCGAGGCCCAAGACGCTGGCTTCGTCACGGTCTGGCCCAGCGGCTCGCCAGTTCCCGACAGCTCCAATCTGAACCTTCGTGCCGGAGAGACCGCGCCCAATCTGGTAACGGTGTCACCTGGTTCCGACGGAGCGATCGCCATCCTGCCGACGACGTCGGCTCACATTTTGGTGGATGTCTTCGGTTACTACACCTCGGCCTCGTCGTCGGTGGACGGTCGCTACGTGCCGCTGTCGTCGCCTCAGCGCCTGTATGACACGCGGAGCCTTGAGCCCACGCCTCACGCAGGAGCGATTCGAAAT
This sequence comes from Acidimicrobiia bacterium, assembly GCA_043744155.1. Taxonomy (GTDB): domain Bacteria; phylum Actinomycetota; class Acidimicrobiia; order Acidimicrobiales; family Ilumatobacteraceae; genus JANMCE01. The sequence goes on from JAYTVF010000375.1 coordinate 7,749, forward strand.
GTGGTCGCAGCCGGACTTGCCGGCGTGCCGCCCAAGGGGGCCGAAGCCGTGGTGCTCAACGTCACCGCCGTCGAGGGGTTGGCCCCAGGCTTCGTCACGGTCTGGCCATCGGGCACCACGGTGCCGAATGTGTCAAACATCAACCTCGATCATGCCGGGCAGACTCGACCCAATCAGGTCATCGTGAAACTGGGGCTGGCCGGTGCCTTCTCGCTCTATACCTCAGGTGGAGCCCACCTCATCGTGGATGTGGTCGGCTACTTCACCGCCCCCACCCCGAACGGCGTGTCGTCATCGAGCGGGCTCTTCATCCCAGCCGCACCGGTACGGCTTCTCGATACGCGTGGCAAACAACCCGCCAGTGGAGAACGCACCGACCTCACCGTGCTCGGGCGAAACGGGGTGCCCGCTGATGGTGTGCTGGCCGTGGTGGGGAACACGACAGCGGTTCAGGCGACCGACGCTGGTTTTGTCACCGCGTTCCCGGGTCAACAACCGGTGCCGAATACTTCGACCTTGAACGTCGAGGCGGGGCAGACGATTGCGAATCACAGCACCACCACGATCGGCGGTGGAGACGTGTCGTTTCAGGCCACCACCGCGGTGGATCTGCTGCTCGATCTCCAAGGTTGGTACATCTCATAAATGGCGACAGGAGACAGGGTATATGAGGCGGCATCAAACACGGCGGAACGTGACATCTGAGCATGGTCGTAGCATCGGCAGGATTCTTGGATTGGTCGGCCTACTCCTTGTCGGTTCCGGGCTGAGCACCACATTCACCCGAAGTGTGGCTGCGGCCCCGGCGGGATTCGACGGCACCAAGGTTGTCGATGAGTTTGTGGTCGGCGGAATGGCCCAGGGGCTGGCGGCGGACTGGTTGCCCGACGGTCGCATGGTGGTTCTCACCAAGCCAGGGCTGATCTATCTGGTGAATCCGACCGCGGGTACCAAGTCGCTGGTCTACGCACTGCCGGACGTGGATTCGCGTGGCGAATCCGGTGCGCTCGATGTCGTGGCGGACCTGTCGTTCGCGACGAACCGCACCATATACGTGTACTACTCGGCGCTGTCGGACTTTCGACTTCGTATCGCCAAACTCGTGCTCGACGCACCGCTCGCGACTGTCACAAGTAGCCTCACGCTGTGGTCGAACCCGGGCCCATTGCGAACGGTCTATGCCGACCCGACGAATCACATCGGGGGATCTCTCGACATCGGGCCAGACGGCAAGTTCTATCTGAGCATTGGCGATGCGCTGGCCAGTTTGTCCCAGGACCTCACCAACGTGTTCGGCAAAATCTTGCGAATCAATCTTGACGGATCTGTGCCGGTCGACAACCCCGTGCTGACTGGAAAGACTATCGGCGAGATCTGGGCCTATGGCCTGCGGAATCCTTACCGAAGCCAATTCGAGCGGGCCCGTACGGTCCTCAACCCGCAAGGGGTGCCGGCGGCGCCGTACTGGATAGGCGACGTCGGCGGCAACGTTGCCGAGACGGCCTATGAAGAGGTCAACTTCGGTGAGGTCGGACGCAACTACGGCTGGCCGTTGTGCGAAGGTCCGCTCGGGCAGCCCAAGAACGGGGTCGTCTGCCCAACCGGTGTCACCGGGCCCGCCTTGGCGTACGCGCACACCGTGGGTGTGGCGTGTTGCTTCAACAAGGCGATTATCGGTGGACAGATGTACCGATCTGGCAACTTCCCGCTGGCGGGGTACTACATCTTTGGTGACTATCCGTCATCCACGATCTCGTGGATGCAGCTCGACGGCACGGGGCGGGTGTCGAACGATTCGGGTCTGGTGAAACGGCTACAGACTGCCGGCCAAGATGAAGCACCGGTCTGGATCGATATCAGTCCCGACGGCAACATCTACTTTCTCGACATCTTCACGGGCAACCTTCGGCGCCTCACGTATTCTGGCGGATCCGCCAACGTGCCACCGGTCATCACGGCCGCGTCTGCCTCCCCGGCCAGCGGCACTGCCCCGTTGCTGGTCACCTTCACCGGGGCCGCCACTGACGCCAACGGCGATACCGTCAGTTATCTCTGGACGTTCGGCGACGGGACCACCTCAACGCTCGCGTCCCCGTCGCATACCTATGTGTCGGCGGGCACGTACCAGGCAATTCTCCAGGTAACGGCCGGAGGCCAATCGGTCAACGCCAATCCCATCAGCGTTGTGGTCGGTAGTCCGCCAGTTGTCGTGATCTCGAGCCCGCCAAACGGCACAGTGTTCGCAGCCGGGCAAGTCATCACCGCCACGGCGACGGCAAGTGACCCTGGCATCGGGCCGTTGCCGTCGAGCGCCATCACGTGGACGGTGATGTTTCGACATGACAATCACAACCACCCGCTGCTCAGCGGCATCGTCGGGGGATCGGTGTCGTTTGATATCCCGATCACCGGCCACGATTTCTCCGGGGCGACGGGATATCGGATAACGGCTACGGCCATCAATCCTTCTGGCTTGTCGACGTCAGCTTCGGTCGACATCAACCCGACCAAGATTCTGGTGCCCGTCACCGCCAACATTGCCGCCACCGCCATCGTGAGCGGTATCACTCAAGCCCTGCCGTTCACGATCGACACGATCCCCGGGTTCCAGCACACGGTCGAGGTGCCCGCTTCGGTCTGCGTCGGCGGCGTCACACAAAACTTCGTCAGCTGGTCCGACGGGGGAGCCCGCGTACACACGATCACCGCCGCTGTCGGCGCATCGCTGCTCGCCACCTATGCGCCTGGTGTGTCGTGCTCAACCATTGGCACGCTGCGTTTCAGTACCGTGGCCACGCGGACCGCTTCGGTCGACTTGGCTGGCACGACGCAGCCGACGACGGGCAACGTGTACGTGTTTCTGGATACCGCCACGACAAACTTCCGTCGGGTCGAGTTCTTCCTCGACGATGTTGCAATGGCCCGAGCCCCGATTCATGCCGAGAGCCTTTTCCCCTACGATTACGTCGGCGGAGATCTCGTGAACGCACTGCCGCTCTCGTTGGCCAGCCTCACGGTGGGCTCGCACACCATCACCGCCAGGGCAGTGGCCGCCGACGGAACCACGGCGTCTACGACATCAGCGTTCGCAGTCGGCACGACCACGACGACTACGACGACTGCGGCCACGACTACGACGACGGCGGCCACGACTACGACGACGGCGGCTCCCGGAGGTGAGATCATGGCGGTGTCTGCGGTGAGTAGTCGCGCCAATCCGAGCGCCCTGCAGGGTCAGGCTCTGGTGTCGGGAACCATGACCTACGCTTTCTTCAATACCGCGGTGACCACATACGCACACGTCGAGTTCTGGCTCGACAACGTGGCGATGGTCGGCCCGACAACCCACACCGAGAGTGTGTGGCCCTACGATTACGTCGGTGGCAGCGTGGCGACTGCATTCCCACTCTCGGTGGCGAGCCTAACCAAGGGCGCACACACCATAACGGTGAAGGCTTCACCCCCAACTGGACCAGCCAAGGTCTCGACCGCAGCGTTCACGGTCGTGTGAACTGATCGGCTCGATCACTGTTGCGGGCTGAATCTCCAGAAGCGCTCGTGGGTGGGCAAGACACCGGCCACTTCGCTCGGTGACCGCAGCACTACCGCGCTCGCTTGGCTGGTGTACCGGTTGATCGCATCGGCCTTGGCCTGACGATCAACCGGCACGACCTCAATCGTCACCGATGCGTGGTGCGTGGCACTGAGCGCCGCGGCTCGCCGATCGCCCGGCCCGGCCCACAGGTAGGGCAGGTCCTCGTAGAGCCAGATGTCGAGTCCGTCAGCTCGCAGGGGGCCGAGCAAGAGATCAGTGATCGCAAGATGATCCGGATGGGGTGTGGTGCCTCCGGGGGGACGTCGGCCGGGCGCCAACCGATGCCAGGCTTTGCGCGCGAGATTGAACGCTCCACCGGCACCGACGGGTAACGCCACCGCCGTCGCGTCGTTTACCAGGTTTCGGACAGCGGAGATCACCGCATGCGATTGCGCCGTGTCGAGCACGCTGTCTCGGTACTCGCTCGGACAGAAACCCAGTTCTTGATGACGGACACCGAGATGTCGCATCACCAGCGACTCTTCGTGTAATCGCGCCGTCATATGGGCTGTGGCGTCTGGAAAGCCTCTATCGCGGTCCCAGTCAGTGACCATCTCCTCAGGAGCTTGAGTAAAAACAGTCACAACATTTACATTTGGCACAAATTGGAGCATGGAGAACGCGGAAAGTACTGCGTCATCCAGATGGGGTGACACAACGATGACGGACGCTGGGAATGAACTGCCTATCGGGTCGATCTCCGAAGTGTATAGATGTTGTCATTGTCGGTGGTTTGAGTCCGATGGCTCTCTAATGTGCCCAGCGTCAGGGGTAGGGTTCTTCCCGTCCACCGTGGGTTCACCCCAATCTCATCCCAATGAGATGCCCCGAGGAAAGCGATGTGAGTGCCGTGCCCGCAGCGGCGCCGGTCGAAGAAAGAACCCACCGAAAACACGGAATGTCCCAGAATCTCACCTGGGCGCTGGCGGCCGAAGCCTCGGTACTGCTGGCGTCGTTGCTGTCGTTCAGGATCGTCAGTAACCACTTCACCATTCCCCAATACGGGAAATACACCGGCATCTACGGCCTGATCGGTTTCGCCGTCTCGAGCTGCACCAGTTGGGCCGGTCTGGTTATTCCGCAGTGGATCGTCCGCGAGCGTGAGTCAGCCAAGTCCACCATGTACTCGACGCTCACCTACCTCTGCGTGCTCAGCCTGACAGGCATGCTGGTGGTGGCCGTGCTCGGCGCTCTGATGATCCACGGGGTGTCGATCATCGCCATCGTGTCGCTGGCCGCGGCCGAACTGGTGGGCGGCGCTAGCGTCTTGCCGCTCGTCATGCTGGCCCAATCGGCTATCTCCATTCGGGCCGGGCTGTGGGTGCGAATGGGATCCTCGATAGCGAAAGGCACCTTCCTCGTCGGTCTCAGCCTGAAAGTGTTCGGCACGATCACCTTCGTGCACCTTGGCCTGACGTTGCTCCTGTCACAGCTGACGGTATCGGCCGTTGCTGGCATGCTCATCGCCCGCCGGCTCGGCTTCATTTCTCGGCCGGGCCATCCGCTGCGGCACCACCTGTCGACGGCCGCGACCTTTATGGTCTCGGTCGGTTCTTATGCGCTCTTCGAGGAGGGCGACAAACCCATCATGGTGGCCTACCACCACGCTGAGGACAACGGCGCGTACGGCGCAGCCTACCGCTGTGCCCGTCTGGCCATGGTGCCCTTGGCCGCAATGGAGAACGCTACTCACATGCACTCGGTGCAATCGGGAACCACCCCGGGTGAGCATGTACGGCGCGCTCGAAAATTTACGCTGTACGGGCTTTCGTACGGCATCGCCGCACTCGTGGCGCTCAACCTGCTCGGGCCCTTCATGCTGCGATATCTGGCTGGCGCCAAATATCTAACAGCCATGACGCAGCTGCGATGGTTGTCTCCCCTTGTGGTGTTGCGTGGCTGCCGAAACTTCTCCGACAACGGATTGTTGGGCTTGGGCAAGTTAAAGAGCCGCATGTCGATCAACTTGGGCTCAGCAATCCTGGCTCTCACCCTCTATGTCACCCTCATTCCGCGCTACTCGTGGAAGGGAGCGCTCGCCGCGACCGTCAGTACCGAAGTCGCGCTGGTGGTGGCCTCGTGGATCCTGCTGCTGCGATACCAGCGCCAGGAAGACTTCGCGCTCGCTCGGGCCGATCATCGTCGGCGCAAGGCCATGGCGCCGCTATGACCGACCAGGCAGCCATCATCATCCCTGCCCATAATGAGGGCGCGGTTATTGCCGACACGTTGCGCTGCCTGCTCGACGGGCTCACGCCGAGCGAGGTGACGGTGATCGTGGCCGCGAATGGCTGTTCCGACGACACCGTCAGTCAGGCGCAAGCGGTGGCCAGGTGGATCACGGTGCTCGACATCGCCGAGCCAGGGAAAAGTAACGCCATCCGGACGGCGGAAGCCTTGCTCGGCGCCGGTCCCCGTGTGTACCTCGATGCCGATGTTCATCTCACGGGTTCATCGGCGCAGGCCGTGCTCGCACGGTTGCGTGCGGGTGCAGGCGGTGCCCGCCCGCCCGCGGTCACCGATCTCACGGGAGCTTCCTGGCTCGTTCGTTCATTTCATCGCGCCCGCGGCCGATTGCCAAACGTGCGACGAGAATTTTCCGGAGGTGGCTGTTACG
>JAYTVF010000376.1:0-13935 GCA_043744155.1 Acidimicrobiia bacterium
GTGCGCGGCGGCGCTGGCGAGCGGTGACAACGCCGATGCTCTCGTCGTGCCGAACAACACCATGGCCACCGCGATGGCGGGCACCTCGGCATCTTCTTCGGCGACACTGGCGTTTCGTGAGGGAGCAACGGTGGCGCAAGCGTGGCTCGTGTGGGGTGCGGTGTCCCTTGACGGCTCTGCGTTGCCTCGCACCAATCTCGGAACCGCGTGGCTCTCGACGCCATCCTCACCGGCAGAAATGGTGATTCCGACCCTTTTCCAAACCACGGGAGCGAACGACTTTTACGCACGCGCCGACGTCACCAATCGAGTTCGTGGCTCCACATCTGGCAGCTTTGGATTCGGTCTGGTCGGTGGTCTCGCCGGACTCTCGGGCACCAACCAGTCTGCAGGGTGGGCCCTGGTGGTGTTGTACTCCCATCCGTCGGAGCCGTTGCGCACGATCCTGGTATTGGACGGCCTTCAGTTGGTCGGTGGAGGCCCGGCGACTACCGTCGCGCTTGGGTCGCCCGGGTTGGTGGCGACTCCTTCGCAATCCCTGGTTGCTGCCCAGGTGGCGCTCATCGCCTTTGACGGCGACCGAGGCCAAGCCGATCTGGCCTGCGTGAATGGGGTGCGGCTGGGCGACGCGGCCAATCCAACCACGACGGCAGCGAGCTGCGATCAGCTTTTTCCGACCGATGACATTTTCAATGCCACGGTCAGTGTGGATGGGCTTGCCAGGCAAAACCTTGAAAACGGCTCGACCACGTTCCTCGGTCTCGATGCCGACCTTTTCACCACGGCCGTTCCCGGAGCAGCCGTTTCGTCTTTTACGGTCAAAGCCACAGCTGATGTGGTGCGCATAGGGTTTTTCGCTCTGGCATTCAACGGGTAGGTCGGCGGACCCCATTGCGAGTCTGTCTCGGGCCGCGTACTGTTCGCTGTTTGTAATTGAGGATCCCTAAACAATGGCGGCATCGAAGATGAGGCAGATCATGAAATTCCAGCGAAGCAGACGATCCGTCCGCGCCCTGGGTGTTGCCATTGGGCTGCTGTCGGCAGTTGTGGGCGTTTCGGTCGGCACGTCGCTGGCCACAGCACCAGCCGCGGCCGCGGCAACAACCACCAGCCGCTTCGTGGCGGTGACGCCCGAGCGTCTGCTTGACACACGTACGGCTGGACCGCTGGGCGAGGGCGGTATCCAAACCCTGAAGGTGACGGCCCGCGGCGGCCCCTCGAACGTGCCTGACGGCGCAGTCGCCATCGTGCTCAACGTGACGGCCACCCGGGCGTCGGAGGCTGGTTTCGTCACCGCCTACCCGGCTGGTATCGCCACGCCCAACGTGTCGAATCTCAACCTCGCCGGCCGGAACGCCACCGTGGCGAACCTGGCTACCGTCCCGATCGGGGCAAACGGCAGCGTGTCGTTCTACACCGCTCACGCCACTGATCTGATCGTCGACGTATTCGGCTATTACGTGCCGTCGGGAGCCGTAGCTGGCGGCCGATTCGCTCCCGTGAATCCCATTCGCGTCTTTGACTCTCGCAGCAGCGGCATCCTGGCCCCGAAAGCCACGGCCCGGGTCGGCTTCGGGTCGATCGTACCCGCATCGGCAACCGCGGTGGTGCTGAACGTGACTTTGGTCGGCTCGACCAATGGCGGCTTCCTCACCGTATTCGCGGCCGGTACGACGCGTCCCGAGACCTCCAACGTCAACACCACCTCACCCGGGCAGACCGTCGCCAACCAGGTCATCGTGCCCGTCACAGCTGCCGGCATCGACGTATTCTCCGATCCGGGCGGCCACCTGTTGGTCGATGTGGCCGGATATTTCACTGGCGCCTCCGCTCCGGTTTCGGGCGATGGACTTTTCGTGCCCATCACTCCGACCCGCTTCCTCGACACTCGTGGTGTCCAGAACCCGCTCGGCGCCCACGTACGACCGTCGCCTGGGTTCACGGTGGAAATGGGCGTCGTGAACCGCACCGCGGTACCGACCGGCGCATCGGCCGTCGTCATGAACACCACCTTGGTGGATGCCCGTGAAGCCGGGTTCGTCACTACCTACGCCGCCGGCAGTGGCAGCTTGCCGAATGTGTCGACCCTGAACGTCGCCGGCAGCGGCAGTACGGTGGCGAACCACACCATCACGACGGTCAGTTCGCGTGGCGTGGCCTTCTTCACCTCGGGAGGCGGGCATTTCGTCGCCGACGTGTCGGGGTACTTCACCGGCGTGGCCAAGAGCCCGATCACGGGCGTTGTCGCCAACCCCGAGCCGGTTGCACCCCGCCTGCCCGGCCGCATCGTCATCCCGGCGCTCGGCCTGAGCGACTCGCTGTTCGAGGGGATCGATATCGACACAGTGAACGAAGGCCCCGGCCACTGGCCCGGTACCGCCGGGCCGGGTGGGCTCGGCAATATGACAATCTTCGGCCATCGGGTCAGCCATAGTGCGCCGTTCCGATACATCGATGAACTCAACCTGGGCGACAGCATCTACGTCGTCGCCGAAGGTGTCACCTACCGATATGAGGTCATTGCGGCCAACATCGTGCTGCCAAGTGACCTCAACGTGCTCAATCCGCAGGATGCCTCGGACCGAACCTTGACCCTTATTGCCTGTCATCCGCCGGGATCGATCACGTATCGCTACGTGGTGAAGGCGCGCTTTGCGGCCATCGTGCCCGAGATCTGATCGGGCCAATCGACCTCGATGATGCCCGACGACTACGTTGCCAGATATGAGTGATTCCACCGATCGCAACCACGTTCATCATGATCTGGTGCGCTGGAGCGAGACTTTGGCCGGTATCGCGCGGACGGGCCTCGGGTTCACGCAAAGCCTCTACGAGCAGGAGCGCTTCGAGGAAGTTCTGCACGTCGCCGCCGACATCAAGGCCGCGCTCCATGACGACATCGGGGTCATGGGGCTGTCTTCGGCTCAGCACGAACTGAAGCACGAGTGGATGGAGTCGGTCGGGGTGGGTATCCCCGGCTATGTCACGCCCAAGGTGGCGATCGGCATCATCGTCACCAATGACGCCGGCCAGATTTTGCTGGTGCAGCGTTCGGATTCTCATATCTGGCTGTACCCAACCGGCTGGGCCGATGTGGGCTATTCGCCCTCAGAGGTCGCGGTCAAAGAGGTGCTAGAGGAGACCGGTATCGAGTGCGAGCCGGTGCGACTGCTCGGCGTCATCGATGGGCAGCGAATGGGATTCACCCGTTTCGGAATGTACATGCTGCTGTTCCACGCCAAAGCCACCGGAGGCTCCCTCAAGGCCCACCCGTTGGAGACGGCTGACGTTGGCTGGTTCTTTCTCGACAAGCTGCCCCATCCGTCGCCTGGTTCGGCATGGTGGGGTCCGTCGGCGGCCCTCGCCGTGGATGGCGTCGACTCTCCAGCGTTTTTCGATGCGCCCCGTTCGCCTATTTGGCGAGCTGACTAAAGAGCGCCTCGATCACGCTGTATCGGCCGGCCTGAGCCTCCCACCGATCACCGATGCTCTGGTGGTCGACGATGCCGTATCCGTCCGGTGCAATTCCGAGGGCCAATGCACAAGCCTGGGCCAAGAGCGCTGGCTCGGTTTCATCGCCGAATCCAGGGAAGGCCTCAAGGCCATCCCACAGATGCTCGGGTCGCGCCAGGGGTTCATCCCCCGAGCGAAGGGCGAAGACGATGGTCTCGAATACTTCATGCGTACCAACCTTGGGCGGCCGGGTGAAACCGGCGACAGGATGCAGCCTCCATTCGAGGGTGGCCTCGCCCGGACCGTCGTCGCGCAGCCACACTTGGCTGCCGTTCAGGTAGGCGTCGGTTGGTTCTCCGAATCGGTCTTCGAGCGCCAGCAGCAGTTCGGGTGTGATGCGCCAGACGCACGCCGGGACTAGGTCATCCATTTTGATCCCTCAAAAATTTTTCGACATCGCTCACAAAGGCCTCGGCCGCTTGCGGAGTATTGGGCAGGCCATCGCCGGATACACCATCGGCGACATCGTCGTCGGGGTTGTCGTCGGGGTGGCTGTTATCGGCCAAGTGTTCGAGACGCTCGACATAGGCCACCAGGTCGTCTTCCTCGGCCACCGCAGCGGTGACGTCGCGCTCGTACTCTCGGCTGGCCTTTTGTAAACCGTCGAGCATTAGAGGTCGGGGGGAGATAGTGCTGAACTTGGCGAGAAGCGCCAACGCCGCTTTGGGAGAGGCGGTATTGGAGACATACGACGGCACCGCCGCCCACAGCGAGATGGCCGCGATGTCGGCCTCGCTGAAGGCCTGACTCAACACACCGACGATGCCTGTCGGTCCCTCGTACCGGGACCGCATGAGGTGGAATCGGGCGGCGGTGTCTGCGTCACTAGAGGAACCGAACACGTTCGTGGGTCGGCTGTGTGGAACGTCGGCCAACAGAGCGCCGAAGGAGATGGCCATCGGCGCCTCGAGCTCTCGGGCCAGATCGACGAACACTTGGGAGAACTTCTGCCACCGCAACTGCGGCTCGACGCCCAGCAGGAGCAAAAGATCGCCTGCGGGGGTGGGCGCGGCATAGATATCGACCGACGGCCAGACGATCGTTCGGCCGCCCGTTTCCAGCAGGCGAGCTTGGGGCCGAGATGTCTGAAAGTCGTAGAACTCGTCTGGTTCGACGGAGCCGACTTTGGTGGCCCCAGACACGGCGATGAGGTGGCGCAGTGCCAGAGAGGCGGCGTCACCGGCATCATTCCAGCCGGTGAAGGCCGCGACGATTGTGGGTTGGTGTAGCCGCGCCGACTCGGACCATCGGATGTACTCCATGTGTGACACATCCTACCGGCCCTACCGCGACGATTATCGGTGTCCGCCACTGAAGTCGAGCGCCGGTCGCTTCGTGCGCTTCAGCTCGGCGAATGCGGCGTTGTTGGCCAAAAGCTCGACGGCATCCCACATCTGGGCGGCCTTCTCGCCGCTGGGCGCATGGGAGATGACCGGCCCGAAGAAACTGGCCCCACCCTTGAAAGTGATGATGGGCGTGCCCACATTGCGGCCCGTGCGATCCAGCGCCTCCTCGGTCGAGGCGCGAATTTCGTCGTCGTGAGCGTCGTCTTCGGCCGCATTGAGCAATGTCATCGGCAAGGTCAACGAGCTGAGAATATGGCGGATACCTTCGTCCAGGTCGAGCCGCTCGGGGTGTCCCTCGTTGTGGATGGTGGTGCCAAAGGCACGGTAGAGCCGACCGACCGCCAGGGGGCCGTGCGTCGCTTTGGCGGCAGCGCAGATACGCAGAAGTCGCAGGCCTCGGTTGTGTCCGGTGGCCATTTGCGGCAGTCGTTCGTACAGGTCGGTGCCCTCGTTGAGGTATTTGAGGGCGATGAAGCGCCACTCGACGTTGAGGCCTCGATGGGCGTCAACTGCCCGAACCCACTGTGAAGTCACCCAGGCGAACGGGCAAACAGGATCAAAGAAGAATTCGACATCGGCCATCGTTCGAGCCTACCTGCGCCGTGGTCCGATCGGCCCGTGGCGCTGGAGGCGAGCCTTGCGTCGTTGTGGTCTGATCGGCCCGTGGCGCTGGCGGCGAGCCTTGCGTAGCCTGCTGCGAATGTCCGAACAAGCTGTCGTCATCGAGGTTGCCTCCCACGCCACACCTGAGGTGCTGGAAGGCCTTAACCGGATCCTGCCTCAGCTCTCGTCCTCCGCACCGGCGCTTACTCTTGAAGAGTTGGAGCAAATCTGCGTGAACGACACCGTATTCATCGCTCGAGACAACGGGGCGATCGTGGGCAGCCTCACCCTGGTCATTTTCCGCCTGCCAACCGGTTTGCGGGCGTGGATCGAGGACGTGGTCGTCGATCAGGCCGCTCGAGGGCGTGGCGTCGGCGAAGCCCTGAACAAGGCCGCTATCAAGGCCACCTTCGAAAGCGGTGCTCGCACGCTCGACCTCACCTCACGCCCCTCGCGAGAGGCTGCCAACCGTCTCTATCAAAAGCTCGGCTTCAAAGCCCGAGAGACCAACGTCTACCGCTTCGCCGGCGACAACTGGGACGCCTAACCACGCGCCAGCGGGCTCGGCGTGGCTCAGGCAAGGTCTTGGGCTGCCTGACGAACTTGCCAGTCGCGATCTTTCAGGGCCTTGGCGTAGGCGGCATCGACGGCGGGGCCTTCAAACGGAGCCAAGGCAATGACGGCGCGACGGCGAATGGCGGGCTTGTCCTCGACGGCCCGCAAGATTGCAGCAAGGCCGCGTTCGTCGCCGATAGCGCCAAGAGCGGCGACGGCCGCCTCTCGTACAAGGGCATCGCTGTGGTCGGTGGTGAGATCGCTCAGACGGTCGATCACCACCGCCGGTGTCTCGGTCCGCTCGCCGCAAGCCCAGGCTGCCATCTCTACCACCATCGGGTCGCTGTCGTTCAAGAAGATAAGCAGGTCCACCAGGGGATAGCGGGCTGCCAGTTCGGCGGCCCGGCGACGAACACGAAAATCGGGGTCGGCGGCAGCGCTGAGAAGGTGCTCGGCGGTGAGTGCTCCCGCCCGTTTCAGGGCACCTAGAGCGCTGGTGCGCACGACGGGGTCACTGTCGACGACACCTGCCTGCACCGTGACCAAGTCGCCTTGATGGCCGGCCAGCGTGACCTCGCGCCGCGACGTCACTTCACCGCGCCGTTGAGCAACCAGAAGAGTCCGATGACGACCATGCCGAGCGCCACGGCCAGCGCGAGTCCGAGGAAGGCGCTCATGGCGCCCAGACCAAAGACCGACAGCAGACGTTGCCAGATGGGCGTGCCCTTAAAGCGTCGAACGGGAAACTGCACGACTTCCTGCACTGCGGGCGGGCGGCCTGGAAGGTACGCTCGCCCGGTGATGCGCCGACGAGTGATTGGCCGGCGGTAGTCAATCGCCACGATGAGAAGAATCGAGATTCCCGCGACGATGACGGCCCAGAAGGTGAGTGCTGAAGTGGACACGCAAACACAGACATTACCTGCGCATCGGCTCCGATTGTGGTCTGGGGTGGCCTTGCTCGTCGTCTCGCTCGTGCCGACTGCTTGGATAGCCACAAAATTTCTGCGACACACCGAAACCTGCGTGGCCGACAAGCCATCCACGAACTGTGTGGCGTTCCTGCCGGGCGATGCCTCGTCGGCTACAAAAAACGTGCGTACCGGCACGCTGGCGGCCAACAAACACAAGGGTGATGTGCTCTTCGTCACCATTGGGCTCCAGTCATTGAACGACCTCACCCTCGATATGGCGCGCCAGGAACCGAATCTCGATCTGTACACCCGGGAGCAGATCTTCGGTACCAAGACAGCGTCCGAGGAAAAGAAGGAAGATCTCAAGTTGATGCGGTACTCAAAGGACTTCGCCTCGTATGTGGCGCTGCGCCGGCTGGGGTATCGGGTGAAGGTGACTAACGGCGGGGTGGTGGTGGCTCAATTGCCGTGTGTCGAAGTGGCCGCCGACGGGAAGACTTGTGTGAAACCGGCACCAGCGGCCGCGGTGCTGCAAGTACATGACGTCATCACCTCGTTGGCCGGAGTGGATGTGCAAACCGTCGCCGACCTAAGCGATACGCTGAAAGCTCACCAACCGGGCGACAAGGTCGACATCAGCTTCAAGCGAGGGAAGGAGTTGATGACCTCTTCCCTCGAGCTCATCAGATCGGGCGATGGCGATCGGGCCATCATTGGATTCATTCCCGACGATGCGCCGCCCGACACCATCACGTTCGATCTTCCTGATGGAGTGAGGATTGAATCCGGCGAGATCGGCGGGCCGTCGGCGGGTCTGGCCTTCACGCTTGCCCTGCTCGATGAACTCACCCCGGGCGAACTCACCGGCGGGGTCAAAGTGGCGGTCACGGGCGAGATCGGCCTGAACGGTCAGGTGGGTCCCATCGGGGGGCTTCGGCAGAAAACGGTTGCCGTGCAGCGGGCCGGAGCCAAGGTGTTCTTGGTGCCTGCATCCGAGGTGAAAGAGGCCGAGGATCAGTCAGCTGGGTCGTCGTTGAAAGTCATCGGGGTCGTCAGCTTAGATGACGCTCTGAACGCTTTGGCAGGTCTGGGGGGCAACGCGAACGAGCTGGGAAAGCCGGGTGCCGCGATTGGGTCGTGAGCCGGACCTAACCTGGCGTCCTATGGCTGATTCGTCGTCTCCTGCTGCCGTCGCCACGGCGACGTTCTCGACCCAACGCAAGGGTTTTGACCAGACCGAGGTGCGGTCGTATTTGCAGCAGGTCTCTGCCGCGCTTGCTCGCAGTCAAGCGTCCGAGGCGGACCTGATGCGTCAGTTGGCCGATACCCGTGTCGAGGTTGAGTCGCTGCGGGCCAAGCCGCCTGCGCCCAGTGAGCTCGATGAGGCCACGGTGGCGAACCTGTTGGGCCAAGAGGCGGCTCGAGTGTTGACGACGGCGCGCGAAGGTGCCGCCAGCCTGCGATCCAGGGTCGAAGGTGAGGTCGACGCCGCCCGGATCGAGGCCGAACGCGATATCGTCCGGATGCGCGATGAGGCCCTCAACGACACCACCCGAGAGCGTGGTGCGGCCGAGGAAGAAGCGGCCCTCATCCGAAAAAATGCCGCCGAGAGTGCGGAACGCGAGATGGAATCGGCCAAAAGCCAAGGGCGTGAAATGGTGCTCGAGGCGCGGGCCTACCGTGAACGGGTGATGGCCGATCTGGCTCGCCGCCGCGAAGCTGCTCGCGAGCAGATACACATCCTGCGTCAGCAGCGAGCTCGACTCCGAGCGTCGTTTTCCACCGTCGAGATGGCCTTGGGTGAGATTCGTGGGGAATTGGCCGACGACATTCCCGATCCGGACCCGTTGGAGGATCCGACCGGAATATCGGGGGCCTTCCCGGTCGTCGCCACGGTGACGGCGCCGTCCACCTACATGCCGAGTGGATCCGTGCCTCGAAACCTACGGCCGGGTGGTTCGGTGGCCGCAGATTCCGCCATGGTCAGCGATACGGTGGAATCAAGGTCAAGCGGCGCGGACCAGACGCCGGATTCTGCGCAGAGCGGCTCGTCGCCCGGCCGGATAACCGGCGGACTGACAATCGGTGAATTTCTGCTGCCCGCGACCAAGATCGTGTCGCAGACCGACGGTGGCCATGTGCTGGATGAGGGTGACAATTCCTTCGCCGGGGAAGTCGACGCCATGCCGACCGAAGTCGCCGATGCCGCTGCAGATCAAACGTTGGTACCGACCCAAGCAGCGTCCCCGACGGCGCGCGAAGTCACCACCGACGAAGATGTCGAAGCGACCGAGGAGACATCCCGAGACGTGTCGTCGGAGTTCGAGCGAGGTCGCGTCGAAGTCCCCACAGAATCGTCCCCTGACGAGACCGATAGGGCGCTCAGCTCGGACAGGAGTGACCTCGATCCGTCGGTGAATACGGCCAGCCGCAATCCCGACCCGGTCGAGCGGACCGATGCCGATCCCGATCTGGCCGATCTGGCCGATGCCGATGCCGATGCCGATGCCGATGCCGATGCCGATGCCGAACGGGCCGAACGGACCGAACGGGCCGATGCCGACCCCGATGCCGGCCCGGCCGAGCGGGCCGATGGTGATCCCGATGCCGATCTGGCCGAACGGGCCGATGGTGATCCCGGTGCCGATCTGGCCGAACGGGCCGATGGCGTCGGAGAGTTGGCCGATAGCGCTCGTCGTTCTGGCGAGATGGCCGAGGGGCCCGATGGCGTCGGCGAAATGGGTGCGGAGACCGCCATTGCCGCAAATTCGGCAATGGCGACGACGGGTGCAGCTGAGAGCGGTACGGATCTCGCTGATCTGTCCGATGGGGATGTCGACGTGAGTGCGGCGGATGCAGCCGACCGTGGCACCGGTGACGTGACCGGGGCGGATGCATCCGCCAACGTTGTCGACAGGCCCCTGTCGGCGGCTCACCATGCAACCACGACCGTCGGCGCCGCCGGATCGGCCGCTCACCGCCCTGTCGATGACCTGTTCGCCCGCATTCGGGCCGGGCGTATCGCTGAAGTCGCGGATCTCCAGGAGATGCCCACGCATACCCACCGGTCAGGGCCGGCTGGCGACGTTGGGGCGTCGGCTGCGACAGCGAGGGGCGGCCGAGGAGAGGGCGGCGGTTCCCTCCCTAAAGAAATGGCGGGCGTCCACCAAGCGACGCCGGACAGCACAGGCGGTGCCAACGGCGTACGCGCCGACCGACAGGTGGCGGTAGAAGTCCTACTCGAGCGCGAGACTGCGCTCGGACCGCTCGAAATCTCGATAAGTCGGCGGCTCAAGCGGGTGCTGGCCGACGAGCAGAGTGAGGCGCTCGACCAACTGCGTCGCCGTGACACAACACCGGCCGCCGATGACCTCTTTGGCGACGTGGTATCGCACGCCCGCCGGTATCAGGAAGCGGCCAGAGACGATCTGCATCAAGCAGCGCGGATCGGTGCCATGTCGATCGCCACTTTGACGCCGGGAGAGCTGGCCGAGTTGGCCGCAGCCGAGGATGTGATCGGGCACGCACTGCATGAGGTGGAGCGCGAGATGGTCGGTCCGTTGCGCGCCCACCTCGACCGCACGGTCGAGATGGCCGGAGACGATACCGAGGAGGCGGCAGCCCAACTGCGTTCCGTCTACCGGGAATGGAAGGTGCAGCGCATCGACGCGGTCGTGAGCCACCTGGTGCTTACGGCTCACGGCAGAGGAGCATTTGCCGCCCTTTTGCCAGGCACGCCGGTGTGCTGGATCGTCGATGAGGCCAAATCGCCATGTGCCGAAGGTGACGACAACGCGCTTGCCGGGGCGGTTCGCTGTGGCGAGGAGTTCCCGACCGGGCACCGCTCGGTGCCGGCCTACACCGGGTGCCGATGCGCTATCGCGCCGGTATCTCGCTAGGTTTTGGGCGTGCGCTCGCCCTCTGACCTCCCACCCCTACGGCGTCGGACCCGTCACTCATCCGGTCACGGCGGTCGTTTGGCCCTCATGGTGGTCGTCGGAACGCTATTTGTTGTTTTCCTGTCGGCTCGAGGGGTAGCAGGATTCTTCACCGATCTGTGGTGGTTCCGGTCGCTCGGGTTTGGCGGGGTGTTCACCCAGATTTTGAAGACGAAACTGCTGCTCGGATTCGTGTTCACGGTGCTGGCCGCGCTTGCCGTCATCATCAATATTTTCGCGGCTGACCGGCTGGCACCACGCATCACCGATCTTGGCCCGGGTGAGCAAGTCATCGTGCGCTACCGCGAGTTGATGGTGTATCGGGGAAAGTGGATCCGCCTCGGCTTCGGCCTTCTCTTTGGATTCCTGGCTGGAGCGCCAGTCGCAGCGAACTGGCGGGAGTGGCTGCTATTCACAAACAAGACCAAGTTCCCTACCGCAGATCCGATCTTTGGATTGAACGCTGGGTTCTACGTCTTCCAACTCCCCTTCATCTCATTTTTGCTCGACTGGATGTTTGCGACCGCCGTCATCTGCCTGCTGGTGACGACCGCGGTGCATTACATGAATGGCGGCATCCGGCTGCAGGCGGTGGGCCGTCGGGTCGGATCGCACGTGAAGCTCCAACTGTCGTTGCTGTTGTCGATCCTGGCCGTACTGAAAGCGGTCGGATACTGGTTTGATCGTTACCGGCTCTACGGGTCCAAGGTCGGTGTCGTTGATGGTCCGGGCTACACCGATGTGCATGCCAGCCTGCCGGCCATCACCCTTTTGATGTGGATTTCGCTCCTGGCCGCGGCGCTGTTGATTGTGAACGTGCGCCAACGTGGCTGGAGGCTGCCAATCATCGCAGTCGGATTGTGGTCGCTGGTTGCCTTTGTGGCGGGGCAGTTGTATCCGGCCGCAGTGCAACGTTTTCAAGTGAAGCCGGCTGAATCCAAGCGTGAGCAGCCGTACTTGAAGCGCAACATCGACGCCACGCGCACCGCTATGAACCTCGACAAGGTTGAGGTTCAGGGGTTCAAGGCCGAACTGCCGACTGCTGCGGCGAAAACTTCTCCAAACGTGACCAGCGCTCGTTTGTTGGATCAGGGTTCGGCCTTTGACGCGTTCAAGAACTTGCAAGGTTTAGTCGGTTACTACCGATTCGGCGACGGGACGTCGGGCGGTATGGACATCGATCGATACACCAAAGATGGCAAGACGCAACCGGTCGTTGTCGGGGTTCGGGAACTGAACCCCAAGGGCGTGCCGTCTTCGTGGGAGAACGTGCACTTGGCCTATACCCATGGTTCCGGACTGGTTGTGGCCGCCGGAAACAGTGTGGCTCCCGATGGTCGACCGGCGTTCCTCGACGATCAAACAACCGGAAAGTCGGAGCGTACATCGATCTATGTCGGTGAGAATATGACCGGCTACTCGGTGGTGCGTACCGGCCGGAACGAGATCGATGCACCAACCGCGGCCTCGAGCACTCCGGTCTCTTCTCGATATGAGGGTGATGGCGGCGTCGCGCTGGATTCGCGCACCCGTCGGGCTGCGTTCGCATTGCGGTTCTCCGAGTGGAACCTGTTCGGGTCGAGCTTGATCACTGATGAGTCGCGCATCATCTACCGCCGCGACGTGTCCGAACGTGTGCATTCCTTGGCGCCTTTCCTACAACTCGACAGCGATCCCTATGCCGCCATTGTCGACGGCAAGATCACCTGGATCCTGGATGCCTACACCACAACCGGGGCGTTTCCGTACGGTCAGGACGTGCCAACAGCTGATCTCCCCGACGCCTCGGGACTGAAGGGTCTGGGCTTCAACTACATCCGAAATTCCGTCAAGGCCACCGTCGATGCCTACGACGGCACTGTCAAGATGTATGTGGTCGATCCGACGGATCCACTGATTCAGACTTACCAGAAGATATTCCCGACACTGTTCCGGTCGAAGAGCGAAGTGTCGCCATCATTGAACGAGCACTTCAGGTATCCGCAAGATCTGTTCTCCGTGCAGACCCAAATGTGGGGACGGTACCGGATCGATGACACCGAGAAGTTTCTGCAGCGCAGCAGCGCCTGGGAAGTGGCGCAGGCACCGACCACCAAGCAGCAGGGCCAAACTGCCACGACGACGGTTACTTCTCCGAGCGGTTTGAATCCGACCATCGTGAGTAATGGAAAGGAACGACGGGTCGATCCGTACTACTCGCTGCTGCAAACCCCAGGGGCGGAGAAGCAGGAATTCGTGCTGTTACGCACGTTCGTACCGTATTCTCGTGGAACGGATGATCGAAGGCAGCTCACCGCCTTCATGACGGCGTCGGGAGATCCGTCGTCGTATGGTCGGCTACGGGTGTTTACCCTGGCGGAGCCGCTTCCGAACGGGCCGTTTCTCGTCTCGAATGACGCGAGCCAGCAGTTCTCGAGCGAGCTGTCGCTGTTGGATCAAGCGGGGTCGACGGTGCTGTTCGGCGATCTACAGTTGGTGCCGGTAGGAGAATCGCTTTTGTGGATTCGACCCTGGTTCCTTTTGGCCACGGGGTCGACAACGGTTCCCAAGCTCGACTCGGTGACGGTCACGGTCGGAAAGCGCACCTTCCGCGGCCCCTCGCTGGAAGACGCGATGCAAAAAGCCTTGGGTAGCGATGCCACGGCGCCCGTTACGTCGACGACGCCTGGCGGTGGCACGCCCGCTGCTTCGGCCACCGTCGAGGATCTCCTCGGGCAAGCCACCCGCCTCAAATCCGAGGCAGATGCTGCGCTGAAGAAGAGCCCACCGTCGTTCGATGAGTATCGGGCCAAGAGCGAGCAAGCCTTCGACCTGGTCGCTCAGGCAGTGAAACTCGCGACCGGAAAGACGGTGACCGTCTCGCCGGCGACCGTGCCCGCCGTTTCCGCTGCGGCCGGAACGACCAGCACGACAATGAATGCCTAACCGGGTTGGCGATCTGGCCTGGGGTCGGCTAGTATATGTCTTGCCACACCGACGCGGGGTGGAGCAGTCTGGTAGCTCGTCGGGCTCATAACCCGAAGGTCACAGGTTCAAATCCTGTCCCCGCCACTGAAGAAAGCCCTG
>JAYTVF010000377.1:0-3879 GCA_043744155.1 Acidimicrobiia bacterium
TGGCACGCCGAGACGTCGAGCGGCCACCGACGACTCATAGACCGCCGAGAGCTGCGGCATGCCCGCGCCGGCAATAATGCGCGTCGTGCAGATCGAGCCCGCTCCGACGCCGATCTTGATGGCGTCGGCACCGGCACGAAACAGGGCTTCGACGCCTTCGGCGGTCACGACGTTGCCCGCCACCACCAGCACCGGTGCGACTGCCTTGATGCGCTTGATCGCCTCGACAACGCCCGCGGAATGGCCATGGGCGGTGTCGATCACGATGGCGTCCACGAAGTTGTCCACCAGCGCTTCGACCCGGGCTTCCAGATCGGCTCCGACGCCGACGGCTGCCGCCACCCGCAGTCGACCGAGGCCATCTTGGGTGGCGAAGGGGTTATCGGTGTGCTTGTTGATGTCCTTCACCGTTATGAGCCCGACCAGCCGCCCATCGGCGTCGACGAGGGGCAGCTTCTCGATGCGGTGCACCCGCAAGATGGCCTTGGCCTGGGCCAGAGTGGTGTCTGCTGACGCCGTGATCAAACCCTGGGCCGTCATGAAGTCACTCACCGCACGATCAAGGTCGCCGGGCTCCATGAAGCGGGTATCGCGGTTGGTCAGGATACCCATCAGGCGACCGTCGGCATCGGTGATCGGCACGCCGGAGATGTGGAAAGCGCCCATCATCTGCTCGGCCTCGCCCACGGTGGCAGTCGGTGGCAGGGTGACCGGGTCGGTGATCATGCCCGACTGTGAACGTTTGACCCGATCGACCTCGTGTGACTGGTCCTCAATGGAGAGGTTGCGGTGGATGACACCGATGCCGCCGCGACGGGCGATGGCGATCGCCAATCCAGATTCAGTCACCTTGTCCATGGCGGCCGACACCAGGGGCACCGCCAAGCGAATGTCGCCGGCGAAGGTGGCGGAGGTATCGACATCGGCCGGCAGAACATGGCTGTACCCCGGGACGACCACAACATCGTCGAAGGTGAGAGCTTGAAAGCGGTCAAAG
Organism: Acidimicrobiia bacterium; assembly: GCA_043744155.1. Lineage (GTDB taxonomy): Bacteria > Actinomycetota > Acidimicrobiia > Acidimicrobiales > Ilumatobacteraceae > JANMCE01. The sequence goes on from JAYTVF010000377.1 coordinate 998, forward strand.
ATCGTCTCGTGGTTCATCGGGCGGTCTCCTTGGTGAGGGCGATGAGAGTATCGACCAGTAGTCGATGTTCGGCTTGGTGCAAACGCTGCGCAAAGTCGTGCAGGGTGTCTCCGGCATGGAAGGAAACGGTGTCGGTGGCAAGGACCGGGCCATTGTCGACCCCCTCGTCGGGTACGAGATGCACCATCAAACCCGAGTGAGTGCGATGACCGGTGACCCATTCGTCATAGGCCCGTTCGATAGCCCGGGTGCCCGGCAACTGCCCCGGAAGGGCGGGGTGCAGATTAAGTACCCGAGCCGGGAATCGCGCAAGAAAGGCCGCAGTGAGCAGGCGCATGAAGCCGGCGAGTACGACCCAGTCGGGTGCGGATGCGGCGACGGCGTCGGCTAAGCGTGCGTCGTAATCTGGGCGTCCTTCGCCGAGTAGGCGTGTGACGCACGCAGACGGCACGCCGGCCGCCGCAGCCCGTTCGAGCACGAAGGCTGCGGGTTGATCCGACACGACGCCGACCACCTCGGCTGCCAGACGCTGCGACTCGCAGGCATCGAGGATGGCTTGCAGATTCGAACCCGACCCCGAGGCCAGCACGACGAGTCGAGCCCGTGGCATCAACACAGGGTGACGGTGCGGTCGCCTTCGACGATCTCGCCGATGACCCAGCTTGGCTCGGCAATCTGGGCCTGCACGGCGGCAACATCGTCGGCGGCGACGACCAGAACCATGCCGATACCCATATTGAGGGTGCGGTGAAGCTCGTCGGCATCCAGGCCGCTGGCGTCGCGAACGAGCGCGAACAGGGGCGGTACCGGCCAACTCCCGACGGTGATACGTGCTGCGGTGCCCGACGGCAGGACGCGTGGCGGGTTGTCGAGCAGCCCGCCACCGGTTATGTGTACTAAGGCCTTTACCAGGCCGAGGTGGTTGTCGAGCAGGTTCTTCAGCACCGGCAGATAGTTGCGATGCACGGCCAGCAGTGCGTCGGCCAGCGTGACCGAGAATCCGTTCGGAATCACATCGAGTGGGATGCCAGCCAGCACCCGGCGCAGCAGCGAGTACCCGTTGGTGTGGGGTCCCGACGATGCCAACCCCAAGAGAGCGTCCCCCGGCTTGATGTCGGTGCGGGGGAGTAAGGCGTTGCGCTCGGCGAGGCCGATAATGGTGCCGGCGACGTCGAGATGGCCGTCGTGATACACGCCCGGCATCTCAGCCGTCTCGCCGCCGAGAAGCACACATCCGACGGCACCGCAGGCCTCGGCCATCGACGAGACGACGGCCGCGATCTTGATCGGTTCGAGTTTGGCTGCGGCCACGTAGTCGAGGAATGCAATGGGTCGAGCGTTCTGCACGAGGATGTCGTTCACGCAGTGATTGACCAGGTCGGCACCGAGACCGGCCACATTGTTGGCGGCCACACCGACCATCACCTTGGTACCGACACCGTCGTTGGAGGCCACCAGCACCGGGTGGTCGTAACGTTTCAACTCGGCCAGATCGAGCACCCCGCCGAACGATCCGACTCCGGCTACCACCGCGGGAGTGTAGGTGGCCTCGACGGCTTGCTTCATGCGGTTCACCGTCTCATGCCCGGCGTCTATGTCGACCCCTGAATCGGCATAGCCGCCCGCAGTACGAGCGATCGCCCGCCACCCAATGTCACGTCGGAACTGCTTGCCGTCAAAGGTGATTTCGCTGGCCCGCTTGTAGGCGACCTGTCGGGCCTCGGCGATTGTGGCACCGATGCCGGTGACGGCCAGCACCCGGCCACCCGCGGTCACGACCTCATCATCGACCATCTCGGTTCCTGCATGAAACACCAGGGTGCAAGGAGACGGGGCGTCGCAGGCGGTGGCGGCGGCGCTGGCGGTGGTGGTGGTGGCGGTGGTGGTGGTGGAGATCAAACCTGTCGTGGCCGAGCCAGCGCCGCCAGGGGTGAGACCTCGGATGAGCGAGCCGGTCCGGGCAAGAGCGGGGTACCCGGCGCAGGCAAGCACGACGGTGACGGCCACGCCGTCACGGATGTGCAGCGAGGTCTGGTCGAGGCGTCCGTCGCAGCAGGCCAGAGCGAGGTCGACCAGGTCGGATTCGAGTAACGGCAGCAATACCTGCGTCTCGGGGTCACCGAATCTGGCGTTGAATTCGAGCACGCGGGGCCCGTCGGCGGTCAGCATCAGTCCGGCGAAAAGCACGCCGACGAACCGGCGACCCTCGGCGGCTAGGCCATCGACTGCCCGCTGTAACACCTCGACGCGAAGCTGCTCAGTGAGCGCAGGGGGGCACGCGGGCGCCGGTGCATAGGCACCCATGCCGCCAGTATTGGGGCCGTTGTCGCCTTCACCGATGCGCTTGTGATCCTGCGACGCAGGCAGGGCAAACACGGTGCGACCGTCGGTAATGCCAAAGAGCGAGATCTCCTCGCCGACGAGGCGTTCTTCAACGACGATGCGACCATGGGCTGCCAGCAGTTCGGTAATAGCGGCGTCGGTTTCGGCGGCACCGTTCGGGAGGATGACACCCTTGCCCGCCGCCAGGCCGTCGGCCTTTACTACGACGGCCGCGCCCATCGCTGCCGCCCAGGCCGAGGCGGCCACCGCGTCATCGAACGACGCCGCTCGAGGTCCGGCGATGCCGTGGCGTTCGCAGAACGAGCGGGACCAACCCTTCGACCACTCGATCTCGGCTGCAGCTCTGGTCGGCCCGAACGCGCTGATGCCGGCCGCGGTCAGCGCATCGACCAGACCGGCCTCAAGAGCGGCGTCGGGGCCGACGATGGCCAGATGAATGTCACCGGCCTGGCAGAACGTCACCAGGCCGGCGACGTCGGTCGGGTCGATGGCGACTCGGGTTCCGGGGGTGCCGGCATTGCCAGGTGCCACAAACAGGT
>JAYTVF010000378.1:0-3878 GCA_043744155.1 Acidimicrobiia bacterium
TGCCCGGGCGAGTGCATCTTCATCGAACCCTGAGCGTGAAGCTCTGCTGATTGGAGAGGGGCCGTATACGTTGTGGCGGCCCAGCAGCAACAACCGATCGCACGAACGAGGCCAGGACGCCGCTCAGGCGCCTGGCCCTTCGTCATTTTCGACCGGGTGGTCATCGGGTTCCGTGCGCGGGGGTCGAACTTTGGGCTCGCGTTCGGCCGGAGTGATCGATCGCGCTCCGTTGCCAATCCAGCGTCCGGTCGTGAGAAATCCCGTGTGAGCCACCATGCGATGGTCCGGCCGCACCGCCATGCCCTCGATGTACCATCCGCGATTGAGCACCTCCATGGTGCGCTGCAGAATCCAGCCTTCACTCTCCATGGCTTGGCGAACCTGCGTGGCCTGCGTGATGCTCGGGGTGTACGCCAACAAAATTCCACCGGGATGGAGCGCCTTTTCGGCATGGGGGACCACCCGCCATGGCTCGGGAAGGTCAAGAATGACACGATCGATGTCGCGCTCATCGATGCCGTCGTAACAATCGCGCAACTCGATCTTGTAACGGCTGAGCACCTCAGGCCCGAGCAGCGATTCGACGTTGAGGCGGGCTCGGTTGGCGAAGTCTTCCCGTAACTCATAGCCGACGATCTCGGCCCCCATACGAAGCATGGCACTGGACAACGCCCCCGATCCGACGCCACTTTCCAGGATGCGAGCACCTGGAAACACGTCGGCCAGAATCAAGATCGGGCCGATGTCTTTGGGATAGATCACCTGGGCGCCGCGCGGCATCTTCAGTACGAAATCTTCGAGAGTGGGGTGCAGACAGGTGTAGGTCATGCCCCGGCTGAGCGCGATGGTGGTGCCCTCCGGCTGACCGATCAGGTCGGCGTGCGAGAACAGGCCAGCATGAGTATGAAACTCACCATTTTGCTGCAGCGTGATGAGGTAATGCCGATCACGTGAATCGACGATGTGGACCCGGTCACCGAGCTTGAAGTGTCGGCCACGAGGGTGTTCGTTCTCGGTCATCTTTTTCCTCTACCTCGAACGAGTAATTCAACCGGCACGGGAGCATGCGCGGACGCCTTCTCGGCTATTCGACAAAACGTGCAGACCTCACCGGTACTGGGCGAACCACAGCGTTCACACTCACCCAACTCGCCTCTCTCTGCCGCCGTGCTGGAGGCGATGAGGGGGCTGAGACGAGCCAAAAAACCATGATAGAACGCGTGCTTACTGCCCGGTGACGTGGCTTCGATGGCGTTGAGCGCCTCTTTGTACCCGATGTGTTTGTTGCCCGCGGCCATCGGGCACTCGTCGACTTGGTAATCGATGCCCTTTACGATGCAGTACGCCGCCATCTCCCGCTCGCCCAGACGAACCAGAGGCTTCACCTTGCGAGGAAAGCCATCTCGCTCGCGCAGCACCGGTGCCTGGCGCGCCAAGAACTCGACCTCCCACCGCAAGGCATTGCCGAACAACACCGCCGCCTCGTCATCGAGATTGTGTCCCGTGACGAGCACGTCGTAGCCACCGTCGAGCGCGGCCCTGTCAAAGATATGGCGCTTGCTGGTACCGCAGGCCGAACAGGCTACGCGTCGCGTCGCTCGGGCCGCAGTCGGAATATCGAAGCCGTGTTCGGTGCGCAGGTCGACGGTGATAAGCCGCAGGCCGTGCTCGTCAGCGAACGCTCTCGCGTACCGGCCCGAAACGTCGGAGTACTCACCAATGCCGAGGCCCACATAGAGGCCATCGGCCTGATAGCCGAGCCCGATCAAAATATCCCAAACGGCAAGGCTGTCCTTACCGCCTGACACCGCTACGAGCGCCCGCTGGCCCGGCTCGATCATGTGGTGGTCTTTGATGGCTCGAGCCACCTGATCGTGACACAGCCGAAGAAAATGCTCGACACAGAAATTCGCGTTGTGACGCGGCAAATCGATGATGGCCGGCTCCCGGCAGACGCGACACTTCATGAAAATGCGACCTTATGCCCCGCCGGAGATGACCGGGCGTACCTCGATGACATCGTCGTCGAGCAGCAAGACATCACCAGCGACCAGGGTGCCATTGGCGATGACCAGTACCGATTCGCGGTTCATCTCCAGGCGAGCGATGAGGGCATGCACCCGCATTGGTCCGTCGAAGGAAACCTCGCGCCGCGGATTACGCAGCAACACATTCATCGTTGCGCCGCCTTTCGTTCACGACGAGAAAAGGCCCGAACCGCCACAATCGTGACGCTCTGGCCCACCTTCAGTTTTTCGATCGCCACTGTTTCCTGGGACTTGGTGACGGCCTTGCGAACCGTTCGAAGCACCGCGAAGCCGACCGGAATGGCCAGGTAGCCACGTTGGCCGCCCACGGTGCCTCGCCGTAGCGCGGCGCGGCCCAGGGTCGTCACCAGCGTGTCGGGCTTCCTGGTTTTCTTCGCCATCAAACCCGGCGAATCTCTACGAACGTCGTCTTCTTCTTCCCGCTGCGACGCCCGAAAAAGTAGGCGAGGATAAGCAGCAGCAGGCCGAGCGCCCCAAGCCCAGCTAGAATTGGTGGCTTCTTTGCTTCGACCTTGCTCTTGACATCTCCGGAGAGCTCACGAAGCTTGCTGTCGATGTCGGACAGATTGACGCGTTCTGTTGTCACTTGGACTCCTTACGGGCGATTGACGTTTTGCGGCCGCGAAGGAACCACACGAAAGCCACGACAAGCAAGCCGACCAGCAAGGTGATGCCGTAGGGCGCCCACGACATCGACCCATGCATGTACTGCTGCGACACTCGTAGCACGGACAACATCAACAAAACGACGCCGACGCCAACGACGAAGGCACCGGCGACGCCGAACGCGATCCACCGCCCTGCCCCTTTGAGAGGACCGAGTGTCTCTTGCTTGATATAGGTCTTGGTGAGACTGAGGACATCATCGACTGGACGGGTCGCGAGGCTGCGCAAAGATTTGGCCACGTCATTTCCTACCACGCCAGCACGCTAGATCGCCTCTCTCCCATGATTGAAGCGAAAGATGTCGGTCTGTTCGTCCATCATTTCGTCCAAGAGCGCCCAACGATCTGCCGGGCCCTCGGCGGAAAGCAGCCGCAACTGATCATGCGTGTCGATCGGGGCCAGAGCGGCGGCATGATATGACGCAGTGACCGGATCGTCGGCGAGTTCGACCAGGGGGTCCTCAACATCGCGGCCGAGTCGCCCCAAGGCCTGCAGCAACCGTGTGACCTTGCCCAGCGTGATGCTGGGCTCGACGTGGCCGATGGTGGCGCCGTAGATGTCGTCAGGCCAATCCTCGACCTCGGCCTGGGGGAAGGGGTCATCCGGGTACCACGATGACACCCGCACGCGGCGAACACCGGCGGTGCGTAGGGCGCATCGGCCGTCGGGCGACGAGGTGATGTCGAGGATGCGGCTGAGAGTGGCTACCTGGGCTCGTTCATCTCCCCCGCCGGTTTCCTGCCCGCGGGTGATGAGCACCACCCCGAATTCATATTCGTGATCGATGCAGTACCCGACCATGGACAAATAGCGGGGCTCGAAGATATTCAACGGCAACACCACGCCCGGGAAAAGCACCGTACCCAGCGGGAACATCGGACGGAACGCCACCTTTAGCCTGCCACTGCCGACTTCGGCGCGAACGGCGTCACATCGATGGGTTGCGGAAATGAGGCCATGGCGTCAGCGAGCACGCTCCACAGTTTGTCAGCCCGCGGCTCGGCATCGGCACTGTTCAAGATGAGGGCGAACGTCACGCTGTGTTGAGCTGAGCTGGTGACGAAACCGGCCAGGGCACGCACACCCGTCAGCGTGCCTGTTTTGGCCCGAAGCCGATCTTTCACCGCTGATGTGAGGAACTTGTCGAACAAAGTCCCCTTGCCG
>JAYTVF010000379.1:0-3869 GCA_043744155.1 Acidimicrobiia bacterium
GCTCGAACTCGCCGTGCTCTTCACCATCGCCGGCCTCACCATGTGGTCAGCCACTCGCCGCCGCCGTCACACCTGACGACGATCGATGAGTCGCCGGCCGGCCTGCGCTGTGCGATTTCACTTTCGCGGAGAACAGCGGCACACAATCCAGCCAGACCCGACCAACCCACCCGCGGCACGCAGTCGGCATCCCCCCGCAACCCACCCGGCGGCACGCAACCGAGCGAGACCCTACCCGCTCGGTCGTACTCGGTCCGGCGGCGCCGGAGACAGCGAGGTGCGCAGTCAAGCTCCGGACCGAAATCGTTGTTGTGGGTCGCCACCAGTCCCTGTCGTCGACCCTGTTGGAGAAGTGCGCATCGAACTCCCGACCGGAATCGTTGTTGTGGACCGGCCCACCCTTTCCTCGATCAGCACGAGCGAGGGCGTTCGAACGCGCCCATCACGAACACCGCTTCGAGAAGTAGATCACCCATTGAAGTGTCGGCGTCGGTCTCGGCGTCGGCGGTTCGAGGCACCCCGAGTCGAGGCTTGAATCTTGAGTACAACCCCACGGAAACGTGACGGCATACCAATGTACCGCCGGCCGCCGCGGCCGATCTTCGTGGGGACTTCGGAGAGTGACTACGAGCATGGATTTTCTAGAGCGTCGAAAACGACGAAACCCAGTTCCCGTCGCGCCGACTGAGGTGGCGTTCGTCGAACTCGCGCCGGTGCGGCGTCGAGGACCGCAGCCCGTGTTGCGCGGACCATCCCCTTCGAACCCGCCCGAAATCGACGTGTTCTCGGATCTCACTCAGAAATGGGGACGGGGCCAAGCCCTGCTCGGCTTCACCACTCGACTGCGGTGCGAACAGCCTGATGCTGCCGGTTGGGAGTTTCGGCGGTCGGGCAGCTCGCGAACAGAAGCCCGCTTCAAACCCGACGAGGACGACACTGTCCTAGAGGTCGTAGGTCTGCGCGGGCTGTGCCCGTCGACGGTGGTGTGGAATCTGATCCGCAGTCAGTATCAAGACATCGAGCATGACGACTTCGCGCCGCTCGGCGTGGCCCGATTCACCGGTTTCGACCACACGGGTTCCCCCGTCTGCCTCTTTCGCGCCGGCCATCTTGTCGTACGAATCCGCATGACAGGCACCCTCGCTCACCGGCAGTACACCCGCATCTACGCCCTCGACGTCGCGCAGCAGCTCAACCAGTCCGCCCTACAAGCATGGACCCACAAAGCGATCCTCACCGTTCTACGCGAGACCGCCGACTGACTGCCTCACTCCTCTGGCGCCGCTCCCCCGGGCACATGCTGCTTGTTGTGCACACAACCTGGGGGGAGAATGCACACAACAGGTTCGGCGATTCACAGAAAACCTGGGTAATCCGGCCTTCGGTCGCGCTTCAGATCCGGGGTTGTGTGCATCGGACAGTCAGACCCAGCCCGTCGCGGCGCGTCGGGCGGCGACAGACGGGCGGCGTCGGCCAGACGGGCGGCGGCGTCGGCCAGCCGGGCGGCGTCGGGCGACGACAGACAGGCGTAAAGCCGGGCGGCGTCGGGCGACGGCAGACGGGCGTCGGCAGACGGGTTAGTCCTCGTCGATGACGTGGTTGCGCAGGGTGCCGAGGCCGGTGATGGTGACTTCCACGACATCGCCGGGGGCGAGAAGCACCTGCGGGTCGCGGGCGTAACCGACGCCTGAGGGGGTGCCGGTGGCAATGACGTCACCGGGCTCGAGGCAGGTCCACTGTGAGCAGTACGACACGATGCCGGCCACGTCGTGGATCATGTCGCTGATGGGTGCGTGCTGGCGCACGATGCCGCTGACTGTAGTAGTGAGCTCAGCCGTGGTGGCATCGAACTCGTCGGGCGTGACGATCCAAGGACCGAAACCGCCGCTTTGCTCGAACGACTTTCCGGGGGTGAACTGGCTGGTATGGCGCTGGAAATCTCGGAGGGTGCCATCCATGAATAACGAGTAGCCAGCCACGAAATCGAGGGCGTTCTCGACAGTGGCATAGCGGCAGGTCGAACCGATAACGATGGCCAACTCGCCTTCGTAGTCGAAGGCGCTGCTGACATGGGGGCGCACGATGGGCTGATCATGCCCGCAAAGCGACGACGCAAAGCGCACGAAAATCGCCGGATGGTCGGTGGCCGACTGGGGCGCGCTCGACTCGGCCCGATGTGCCGCGTAGTTCAAACCGACGCACAGGATGCGGCGGGGGTTGGGTATCGGCAGGTCGAAGGTGGCATCTGCCAGGGCAATGCTCGGCGCACCCACAGCAGCGGCCGCGATTGCGACCGCTCCCTCGGCTAGAGCCGTCGCAAGGTCGGGAAATGACCCGCTGATGTCGGCCAAATGCTCATCGGCGACAGGCCCGAAGGCAGAACGACCAGCAATGGACACGGTGGAAAGGCGCATCGAAATAGCCTACGACGCGACGAAGGACCGGCATCGCATCGAGTGCGACACCGGTCCCGTCCACCCAGCCCCTTCGCGCCATTGCGAAGCAGCCGGATCGCATCAACTACAACGAGAAGCCCCGCCCCACCCAGCCGCATCGCGCCATTGCGAAGCGGATGGGTGAGACTTTTGGGCGTTAGGCTTGGCGCTCCTTGCGGCGGCCGAAGCGGAGCGCAACACCCAGCGCCAGCAGCGCCGATGCCACTTCGAGCAACGGCATCGGGGATCCGCCGGTCGTCGGCAGGACTCGACGCACGTCACCAAACGAGTAGCCCGATGCTGTCACACCCGGCTGCAACGTGATGATCATGATGTTCGGGCCGCTGACGGTTCCGCCAGCGTCGCCGGCCGTAGCCGACCCGTCCACCATGGCGGGCGGCTGAGTCTCGGTGATCTGGTAATCGCCGCTACGCAGGCCGGTAATCGACCAGCTTCCGTCGGCTCCGGTCACGACCGACCTGCTGATGGCGTTCCCACCAGCGTCAGTGCCGCTTACCGTGATCGTGACCCCCGGGTTCGTCAGGTCGCCCGCATCGTGCACACCGTTGTTGTTGAGATCGATGAAAGCAGTACCTGAAATCGACGATGCCAGCTCGGTGAAGTCATGCGACGGCGTTACCCCGGCCCCAAGCACGAATGTGATGACGTTGGTCGGGTTGGTCGAACCGTTCTTGAGTCCGGCGGGCTGGGTCTCGGTGAGCACATAGGACCCGGCCGGCACGTTGGCGAACGTGAAGCTGCCATCGGCCCCGGTCTTGAGCGTCATGGTGACGGGCTGACCAAGGATGTCGGTGCCCGTCAGCGTCACGATCACGTCAGCGATCGGTGCGTTCGAGCCCTCAACGGTGACCTTGCCGACCACCGGCCAACCCTGCTCACCGAAGAGCGCGGCCTTGACCGGCAGTCCGCTCGACAGGTTGATCGAGCCGATCACGTCGTTCGATACCGCGACGGCACCGGCGGGCGGGCTGTCAATACCGTCGGACCACTCGGCTGGCTGCGTCTCCGTCACCCCATAGGTGCCGGGCCACAGACCTGGGAACGTCCAGACGCCGTCGGCCCCCGTCGTAGCGGTCAGGCTGACCGCCACGCCGGCCCCCGTGGTTCCGGTCAAGGTGACCGTCACGCCAGGGATCCCGGCCTCACAGGCACCCGCCGCGCTCAACAGACCCCGATGGGTACCGGGGCAACCAGCACCTGGCGTCCCGTTGGCATCGCTATCGGCATAGACCAAGCCGCTGATAGAGCTGAGCTCGAAGAGCCCGACATCGGCACCCAACTGCGCAATACCCGACAACAACGTCACCGAACTTAGGAGCCCGTTGGAATCCACGAGGCGATCTACACCTATGGTCATCGGCGCCTCCAGGAAGCCTGCGGGAGCCGTCACCGTCACCGTGTAGGTGCCAGGTG
>JAYTVF010000380.1:0-13615 GCA_043744155.1 Acidimicrobiia bacterium
ACGCAAGGCCAGCGCGATGTTCGAAGAGAGACACTTCGGCTGTCACTTCTGCGATTCGCGGTGCGCGACCTCGGTCCCGCTGAGCTCGTTGATTTCGCCACCGCTCGACGGTGGGGGCTTCGTGGAAACGACGCTTGGGTTGCGGCCACTGCGAAGTCTCTTGGGGCGATGCTCCTCACCTGCGACCAACGGCAGGCGGATCTCGCCGCGCCGATGCTAGGCGCCGAGAGAACCTTGTTCGTTGCCCCGACTAACCCAAGTGCCGTAGCCGGCTGAGCGGGCTAACGCTACCGGTCAGCGCTCCTACGCTGCGGCTTTCTTGGCGGCGGCGAGTTCGGCGGCGATGAAGATGATCTGATCTTCTTGTCCACCGACGAGCTTTTGCTCGCCGCACTTCAGCAGCACGTCGGCGCCACTGACGTTGTACTGCTCGGCGGCGCGGTATGCATGCTTGAGGAAGCTGGAGTACACCCCGGCGTAGCCCATGATGAGGGCAAGTCGGTCGATGATGCACTCTCCATCCATCACTGGGCGCACGATGTCTTCGGCGACGTCGATCAGGCCGAGCACATCTATGCCAGTGGAAATATCCAGTCGCTCGGCCACCGCGGCGAACACTTCGTTACGAGTATTACCTGCGCCAGCACCAAATCCACGCGTGGAGCCGTCGATCTGCGCCGCGCCGGCTCGCACCGCGATCACCGAGTTGGCCACCGCGATATTGAGGTTGTCATGCCCGTGGAAACCAACCATCGCGTCGTCACCCAACTCGGCGACGCAGGCCTCCACCCGGTATTTCACATCCTCCAAGATCATCGCTCCGGCGGAATCTACGACGTACACACACTGGCAGCCCGCGTCGGCCATGATGCGGGCCTGCTCGGCGATCTTCTCGGGAGTCTGGCCATGGGCCATCATCAAGAAGCCGACCGTCTCGAGGCCCAGCGTGCGGGCCAGGCCAAAGTGTTGGATCGACACATCGGCTTCGGTGCAGTGGGTGGCCACGCGCACGATAGAAAGGCCGATGTCTTTGATAAAGCGAATATCGTCCATCGTGCCAATGCCGGGCACCATGAGTGCAGCGATCTTGGCCGTCTTGGCCGATTCGACAGCGGCCTTCATCAGCAGGCGCTCATCGGTGAGTGAGAAACCGTAGTTGAACGACGATCCACCCAGGCCGTCACCGTGGGTAACCTCGATGACGGGCATGCCCACGGTGTCGAGCGCACTGACGATCGAGCGCACATGCGCCTCGGTGAACTGATGACCCTTGGCATGGGAGCCATCGCGCAGACAGGTGTCGGTCATGCGGATATCGAGCGTAGGGGAATAGGTCATGCGGAGGCTCCGTTCAGATGGCGCGCGATGCGATCACCGACGGCTGCGGCCGCTGCGGTCATTATGTCGAGATTGCCGGCATAGGGCGCGAAGTAGTCGCCGGCGCCTTCCACTTCGACGAAGACGGCCACGCGAGGCACACCGTCCTTGGTCTCGCCGAACTGGGGTGCTGCCTTAAGTCGATAGCCAGGCACGTACTCGTTTACGCGGGCAACGACGTTTTCGACGGCTTTGATGACCAGAATCTCGTCTGCGCCGGCAGGAAGCTGGCAGAAGATGGTGTCTCGCATGATCATCGGTGGGTCGGCGGGGTTGAGCACGATGATGGCCTTACCACGCCCGGCTCGCCCTACTTCGGTGATGGCTCGAGAGGTAGTGCGGGTAAACTCATCGATATTGGCACGCGTGCCCGGCCCGGCTGAGGCCGAGGCGACGGTGGCCACTATCTCGCTATAGGCGACTTCGGCCACCTGTGAAATGGCGTACACGATCGGGATGGTGGCCTGCCCGGCGCACGTCACCATGTTGAGGTTCATAGCGTCGAGGTGTTCGTCCAGGTTGGCAGCCGGCACGACAAACGGCCCGATGGCCGCTGGCGTGAGGTCGATGGCTCGAATGCCGAGTTCAGCGTATCGAGGAGCGTTGACCTTGTGGATATAGGCGCTGGTTGCTTCGAAAACGATGTCTGGAAGCTCTTTCTGGCTGAGCAGCCAGTCGACGCCATCGTGCGATGCTTCCATGCCGTGGGCCAGCGCCCGCTCAAGCCCTTCACTGCGGGGGTCGACGCCGATCATGTACCGGGGTTCGATCACCTCGGATCGCATGAGCTTGTACATCAAGTCGGTGCCAATGTTTCCCGACCCGACAATGGCCGCGGTGAGCTTCGCCATCGGTGTGCCCCCTGTCTTGGTGTGAACGGTTGTCAGCTTGGCTGACCGAATCGCTTCAAGTGAAGCAACGCATTCCGTTGGCCGGAACGCCCCGTTGATGTTGGACTACCGGAAACGCACCGAAACGGTGCCGAGGTGCTGCACGCGGTTGGTGAGGTGATCCCCGGCCTGAACGGTGACCGCCTCGGTGGCGGCGCCTGCCATCACCAGGCTTCCCGCTGGTAGTGCTTTACCCGATAAGGCGAGGTGGTGTACCAATGCCGCTACAGCTGCCGCCGGGTGACCGAGGATGGCGGCTCCGGCGGCGTTGCCAACCAGCTGACCGTTTCGTTCCATGACGACGCCGAGCAGGCGCAGATCGAGCCCGGCAGGCTTGCGTGGCGCGCCGCCAACGATGTAGCGAGCGGCAGAGGTGTTGTCGGCGATCACGCTCGGCAGGTCGAACTTGAAGTCCCTGTAGCGGCTGTCGATCACCTCCATGGCGGGCATCACGAAGTCGGTCGCGGCCAACACCTCCTCGATCGAACAATCAAGACCCGACAGGTCGCGTGCCGTGACGAACGCAATTTCCGGTTCGACCTTGGGGTGGATTAGGTCCGAGATGTCGATGACACCACCGTCGACGACACATGTGGTGTTGATGAGCACACCGAACGCCGGCACATTCACGCCCATTTGCTGCATCTTGGCCTTCGAGGTCAACCCGCCCTTATAGCCAGAGATGCGAGCCCCGGCCGCGACGCGACGGCGAATGAGCTCATCCTGTACCGCGTACCCATCAGCCACCGTCATGCCCGGATGGCTGTCGGTGAGCTTGACGATCTCGCTTGCGGTGTCCTGCGCGTTCTGGACGATGTCGGTCAATATCAAAATATCGGCGGCGGTGAGTGCCATGGAAATCCCTAAATGATGAGAGGCGGAGTCAGACGAAGGTGACCGAGCACGAGCCGAGGTCACCGAAGGAGGCCGTCAGTGTGGTGGGGCCGATGATCGGGAACATAGCGGCCAGCGATCCGGACAGGATTACTTCACCGGCCCGAAACGGCATACCGAGCTGCCCAAGCGTATTGGCGAGCCACGCCACCGAGTTGACGGGAGACCCCTGCACCGCGGCGCCGGCCCCCGTGCAGGCGAGTTCACCGTCAGCTTCGATCATCATACCAACGAGGGAAAGATCAACGTCACGGGGATCGCATGGTTCGGTGCCCAACACGTACACCCCGCATGAGGCATTGTCGGCCACGGTGTCGCAAATCTTGATATCCCAGTTGGCGATGCGGGAATCAACGATCTCAAAGCAGGGCACGACGTAGTCGGTGGCCTTCAATACGTCGACGGCCGTGATGCCGGGACCTACCAGATCGTGTTTGAGTACGAAGGCCACTTCGCCTTCGAACTTGGGCTGGATCAGCGTGCTCAGTTGGATTGTGGCGCCGTCTTGGTGGGTCATGCCCGAGAGCATTTGGCCGAAGTCAGGCTCGAACACGCCCAACATGTTCTGCACCGCGGCCGAGGTCAACCCGATCTTCTTGCCGACAATGTGTTCGCCGGCTGCGAGTCGACGGTCGATCAGGCGACTTTGTATGCGGTATGCGTCCTGCACGGTGATGCCGGGCGCTCGATCTCGGATGGGTGCCACTGTCTGGCAGGAGATGAGCGCGTCGTAGAGTTCGTCGCCGAATCGGTTGATGTTCGTTCTATCCATCGCAGCACGCACCGTACTCATTGCCACATCGTGCCGCTCAACTCCGATTGACTCCAAGCCGGTGTTCCGAGGGATGGAACGCCATCTCACGTGTGGGATGCGCTCGTCGTAGGCTTGGTTACGTGGTGATCGCCGGCAAGCCTTTTGAGCGGATTGTTCACTTCACATTGAACAGCCGACCGATGAGTTTCGCGACGTGGTCTGACACATCTGCGCTGTGGGCCATCCGCGCTCTCGGCCGATCGGACGAGCCAGAGCGGGGCTGTGAGATGGGAAGTTGCGGAACCTGCGAGTCGCTCGTCGACGGCCTGCCAACTCGGCTGTGCCAAGTGGGCTCAACGAGCCTTGACGGTCGCACGATCGTGACTCGTGGCGGGCGCAAGGGACCAAAGTCCGATGGCCATGAGAAAGAGGCTGGTGGCGGTCCCGACAAATCCCATGAGTAATCCCATCAGCCCCAAATTACCCCGAACTTGACATAAACCAGAAAATAGAGCCCGACCAGCTTTCCGATCGGCGGAACGGCAACCTTGTCCTGTACGCGAACCGGCTGCAAGAGTGACGGCGCTCAGCCCGCGCGGCCAAGTAGGGGAAGAGGGGAACGTCATGGCACCAACAGAGGTTTCGCTTCATATCGTCACGTTCGCCGAGTATCAGGCGGAACATCACCCGATTGTCGGTGGTAAGTGCGCCAGCTTGGGCGCCAGCACTCAGGCCGGTCTGCCCGTCCCAGCCGGATTCGCTGTGACGACCCATGCGTTCACGCACTCAATGGAGCGAGACGGAGTGAGTGAAGCGGTGCATCGCCACCTGAACGGCCTCGACATCCATGACATGCACGCGCTGTCGGCGGCAGGCTCGGCCTGCCGGCAAACGGTGCTCGACGCTGGCCCATCGGCGGCAGCCGAGGCGTCGATCCGCGCCGGGTACCGAGCGCTGTGCGAGTCGACCGGGGTGAATGATCTGGCGGTTGCGGTGCGATCGAGCGCGACCGCTGAAGATCAACCCGACGCCAGTTTCGCAGGGCAGCAGGACACCTTCTTGTGGGTGCGGGGCGAGGACGAGGTCGTCAACCACGTCGTGCGCTGTTGGGCCAGTCTCTTCACCGACCGGGCCATTGCCTATCGGCAGGAAAATGGTTACCCGCATGACGATGTCGCCATGAGCGTCGCCGTACAACGCATGGTGCTGCCCAAGGCAGCTGGCGTCGCCTTCACGATCAATCCGACCACTGGTGATCGCAGCGTCATCGTCATCGACTCGGCTTTCGGGCTCGGGGAGAGCGTGGTCAGTGGCAGCGTCACCCCCGATAACTACATGGTCGACAAGGTGATGTTCGAGATCGTGAAGCGCACCGTTTCGGCGAAGGAAGAAGAGTGCGTTGTCGAGGGCGACTGCGTGGTGCACCGACCACTCGACGCCGATCGCAGCATCCTTCCAAGCCTTACCGACGCCGAGGTAAAAGACGTCGCTCGCCTGGCGCGAAAAGCGGAGAAGCACTTTGGTCGTCCGCAGGACGTTGAATGGGCCGTCACCACCAATGCAGAGGGTGTCAGCACCGTGCACCTTCTTCAGAGCAGACCGGAAACGGTCTGGAGTAACAAGCCACGTCAGGTGACAACCGGCGTGCACGGCGCCATGGATGGCATCGTCAAGACGCTGCTCACGCCGGTCAAAGTCATTGACAAATCAACGTAACCTTTTCCCATTTCACCGATTTCAAGTCACTAATTGCCGAACCAGGGGAGTTAACCATGAGTGAATTGCGCTTTCAGAGCCCATTCGAGATCACCACGCCGGAGGGAGCCGAAGGTTGGGAGCAGATGTACTCATACTCGCTGCTCTTCAGCGACGCTCGCAAGGAGTACGAGGACAGTGTCTTCTGGTTCCGAGACTCGATCCACCTTCCCGCCCCGATGCCGCCATTCGACATGACTCTCGTGCAGTATGCGTTTTCGTCGCTCAGCCAGTACAACAACCGTCACTACATCGTGCCGCCTGCACGCGGCATTGATATCCGCATTCTGAACGGCTGGATGTACCTGACGCCGGTTCCGGTCGAAAACCCTGAGGAGATCGGCGCTCGGGTTGCGCACTTCATGGATCGGGCAGGCTTCTATTTCGGCAACTGGAATGAGCTTGAAGACCTTTGGATCGCCAAGGCCAAGGTAACCATCGCCAAGCTCGAAGCCATCACGTTCGCCCCGCTGCCCGAGATGGTCGATATGGAGGTGATCACTTCCGCGGTTGGTAAGTCGAACATCTATGATCTTCAGCACGGCTATCACGCCCTCATCGACGCCGCGCTCGAGCTATGGCAGTACCACTTTGAGTTCTTGAATCTCGGGTACGCCGCCTATCTCGACTACTTCGGTTTCTGCAAGCAGGTCTTCCCGAACATCCCCGACCTAGCCATCGCCAAGATGGTTGCCGGTATCGAGGTCGACCTCTTTCGTCCCGACCAAGAGCTGCGCAAGCTCGCCCGCTCGGCACAGGAGAAGGGGATCGACCTTGGCGTAGGTCCGTATCTGGCCGCTATGGACTCGATCAAGGATCAAGCCGGTGGCGAGCAGTGGTTGGCGGAATTCGCAGGCGCCCAGTACCCATGGTTCAACTACTCGAACGGCTCGGGCTTCTACCACACCGATGCGGTGTGGAAGGACCGTCTCGACATCCCGTTCTCGTTCATCCGTGGCTACGCTTCGAAGCTGGCCAAGGGCGAGGAAATCGACACCCCAACCGATGCCGTGATCGCCGAGCGTGATCGCATTGCCGAGGAATACGCCGACCTGCTCGACGGCGACGACAAGGCCAACTTCGAAGCCAAGCTTGGCCTGTCGCGCACGGTGTTCCACTACGTGGAGAATCACAACTTCTACATCGAGCACTGGGGCATCAGCACCATGTGGCGCAAGATGCGAGAGTTATCGACGGTGTTTGTGAAGGAAGGCTTCTGGGCTAGCGAAGACGACATCTTCATGCTGCGCAAGGAAGAGATCCCCGACGCACTCGGCGATCTCAGTGCCTCATGGGCGTCGGGTACGACCTCTCGTGGAGCTACCTACTGGCCGCCGATCGTCGCCCGTCGTCGGGCCATGCTGGCGGCCTGCCAGGCGTGGGACGCGCCGCCGGCACTCGGCGCGCCGCCCGAGGTGATCGCCGAGCCGTTCACCGTCATGCTGTGGGGTATCACCAGCGACTCGGTGCAGAAGTGGCTTGGTGGCGTGTCCGACACCGGTGGTCTCAACGGTTTCGCGGCATCGCCAGGCGTCGCCGAGGGCATCGCCCGTGTGCTCACCAACGCCGACCAGGTGGCCGACATCCAAGATGGCGAAATCCTGGTCGCTCCCTTGACCGCGCCGTCATGGGCGCCGATCTTCCGTAGAATCGCAGGTACGGTCACCGATTCGGGCGGCATGATGAGCCACGCGGCCATCGTCTGTCGGGAATATGGTCTGCCCGCCGTCACCGGTACCGCCTTTGCGACCAAGGCCATTAAGACAGGCATGCGTGTGAGGGTCGACGGCAACAACGGCGTCGTCACTATCCTCGACTAGGCCCAATCCTCACGACAGTTGGCATCATCTGGCCCGGTCATGTGACGATCGGGCCAGATGACGTCGTGCTTTGGTTATCGAACGGCGGTATAGATCGCTGTGGCAGCGCTGAGGAACAGCAGGCAGAGCACCAGACGGTGGAACAGCCTATCGTTGACCTTTGGCGCGATTCGGGTTCCAACTGCGTTGCCCGCAGCCATCGTCGGCAGACAGATGGCGGCCAGCTTCCAACTCGCCACCGTCAACAATCCCCGGTTACCAAACATGGCCAGGCTGACCACATTCGCGAAGACGTACACCACCACCAGAGTGGCTCGAAACCGAGCGGGGCTCATACGGCTCCCGTGGAGCCCGATGACCAACGGTGGACCATTGGTGCCGGTGCTCGTCGCCAGGATTCCCGAAAGGAATCCGGCTACGGCGTCGACCATCAGCCCCTGGGAGTGTAGCCGCCATCCCGATGCCAGCGCGACTCCGGCGACACCGACGATAATGCCGATGAACAGGCGCATCGGGCGGTCCGGGAGGTGATCCAGCACTGTCAGGCCGAGCGGCATGCCCAGCAGACTGGCGGGAACGAGACGTTTCACACGACTCCAGTCGACGTCGGCCCATTCCCGTTTTGCTCGCACGAATGCGAGGGGAGTGCTGACCAGAATGGCGACACTCACCGCCTGGGAACTCGGCATGACCACGGCCAGCAACGGAACGCTGACCAAAGTGAACCCGAAGCCCGAGACGGTCTGCCCGCATGACGCAAGGCCGATGATGATGATCGACACCACAGCCACGCCCAACGTCACTCGGCGATGGTAGGCGCTGATGTGACAGAGTCGGCTAGTGGCTGACCACTGGTTCGAACCGCTCGCCGACCATATGGGTACGGCCTATCTTCGCTACTCGTTTACCAAGGGCACCGAGCAGGAAGTGACTGCGCTGATCGCGGCGCTCGGCCTAGAGCCAGGAATGCGGATACTCGATGTCGGCTGCGGGCCGGGTCGCCATGCGCACGAACTCGCCCGTCGGGCCATGACGGTGCATGGCATCGACATCAGCCAGCGTTTCGTCGACATTGCGACTGCGTCCGGGGTGTCCGGAGCGACATTCGGGCGCGCCGATGCCCGACACCTGCGTTTCGCCGGCGAATTCGACGCGGCGATTTCGCTTTGCCAGGGCGCGTTCGGGTTACTGGGTCCTGACGAGGAGAACCTTGCCGTACTCCGCTCAATGGCACGGGCATTGGTGCCGGGTGGACGGCTAGCCCTCTCGGCGTTCAACTCGTATTTCCGAGTGAAGTACCAGAATGACACCGACTTTGACGCGGTCACGGGTGTAAGCCACGAGATCACCGAGGTACGCAATGAGGCTGGCCAGACCGCTGAGGTCGACGTATGGACGACCTGTTTCACGCCCCGGGAACTTCGTCTGCTGCTGGGGTCAGCCGGCCTTCAAGTCAACGACATCTGGTCGGTCGAGCCGGGTGCGTATCGGGCATCGGTGCCGACGGTGGAGTCACCCGAGTTTCTCGTACTCGCCACGAAGCCGGGCTGACTACCTCGTTCTCACTTCGATCCTGTATTCTGCCAGGGTCCTATTCCTCTACTGTTTGAAAGCTGTTCAGTGTCTGATTTGATTACCGCGTCCCCGTCGATGGGTACCTTCGACGAGCAGGGCAACTACATCCCCCGCCAGATCACCTCGAACGACGTCGGAGACTCTTTCGAAGCCGCTATTGACGGCAGTCTGGTCAGCGTCGAAGACGGCCAGATCGTGCTCGGCACTGTCGTCAAGATCGACAAGGACGAAGTTCTTCTCGATATCGGCTACAAGTCCGAAGGCGTCATCCCCAGCCGCGAGCTGTCAATCCGCAACGACGTCAATCCTCATGAGGTTGTGTCGCTCGGTGAACGGATCGAAGCCCTGGTCATCACCAAGGAGGACAAAGAGGGTCGCCTCGTCCTCTCCAAGAAGCGTGCGCAGTACGAGCGTGCGTGGGGGACCATCGAAGGCAAGAAGGAGCGCGAAGAAGTCGTCGAAGGTCTGGTCATTGAAGTCGTCAAGGGTGGCCTCATCATTGACATCGGTCTTCGCGGCTTCCTCCCGGCCTCGCTCGTCGAACTGCGCCGGGTGCGAGACCTTCAGCCCTACGTGGGCAAGGTTCTGTCGGCCAAGATCATCGAGCTCGACAAGAACCGCAACAACGTGGTGCTGTCCCGCCGTGCCTTCCTGGAAGAGACTCAGAAAGAGCAACGCGACGAGTTCCTCACCAATCTCAAGTCCGGCGAGGTCCGCAAGGGCGTCGTGTCGTCGGTCGTGTCGTTCGGTGCGTTCGTCGATCTCGGCGGCATGGACGGCCTCATCCACGTGTCCGAGCTGTCGTGGAAGCACGTGGATCACCCGGGTGCCGTCGTTGCTGTTGGTGACGAAGTTACCGTGCAGGTACTCGATGTCGACTTCGACCGTGAGCGCATCAGCCTCTCGCTGAAGGCTACCCAGCAGGATCCGTGGCAGGAATTCGCTTCCAGCCACCGTGTCGGCGAACTGGTGTACGGCCGAGTCACCAAGCTGGTGCCCTTTGGTGGTTTCGTGCAGGTTGGCGAAGGCATCGAAGGTCTGGTGCACATCTCGGAGATGTCGGCGCACCATGTCGATACTCCCGAGCAGGTCGTCACGCCGGGTGAAGAGCTTTGGGTCAAGATCATCGATCTCGACCTGCAGCGTCGTCGCATCAGCCTGTCGATCAAGCAGGCTGCCGAAGGTGGCGAAGTGGCCGAGGAATATCGTGAGCACTTCGGTTCGCACACCTTCGACGATCAGGGCAACTACGTAGGCGCCGCCGATGACGCCGAGCGTGAAGCCGCCTGGAAGGACTACTACGAGCAGTACGGTGGCGCGGAGAATGCCCCTGCCGAAGGCGAAGAAGCGGCTGCCGAGGCAGCCCCAGAAGCCTAAGCACAAAACGAAAGAGGGGCCCCGACCAGAATCCTGGTCGGGGCCCTCTTTCGTTCCCGTAGTCATGGGTCAAGAGAACTCCAGGTGATCTCGACCCGCAACGATCGCCCAAACGGGCCTTCAAGCTTCTAGTTCAGGTGAACGATGCCCATGCGAACCGCGAGCAGCACAGCCTGGGTGCGGTCGCGGGCGTTGAGCTTCTCGTAGATGCTGGCCAGGTGGTTCTTGACCGTCTTCTGGCTGATGTACAGCTTGGCGGCGACCTCGGGGGTCGAGCAGCCGTCCGCGATGAGCTGCAGCACTTCCTCCTCACGCTTGGTGATGATGCGCTCTTCGTCGCGCTTGTTGCCATCGAGCTTCTTGACCTCGGCCAACATGCTGGCGGCGATGAACGGTGAGAGTGAGACGTCGGGATCGGCAGCCTGCTTCACGATCTCGATGATCTCGTCCGTGGTGCAGTCCTTGGTGACATAACCAATGGCCCCGGCCTTGAGCGCGTCGTTCATCACCGTATGATCGATGTGCATCGTGAGCATCACGATGCGCTGCGACGGGTTGGCGGAACAAATGCGGCGGGTGGCTTCAACGCCATCCATCCCCGGCATGCTCACGTCCATCACGATGACATCGGGCTGGTGCTGGGCGGCTAGCCGGATCGCTTCGTTCCCGTCGTTGGCCTCAGCCACAACGTCGTAGCCCTCTTCTTCGAAGGTGCGGCGCATGCCTTGGCGGAGCACGCTGTGGTCATCAACGAGCATGAGTCGGATCGTCAAGGGGGTATCTCCTGTGTATTGCGAGGTTTAGGGGCTAGTGAGGGACACGCGAATGTTGGTGCCGAGGCCTGGCTCGGAATCGAACTCCATGCGAGCACCGATGGTGGCGGCCCGCTCTCTCATACCGATCATGCCATACGAATCAGACCTTGCCTTGTCTGGATCAATACCAATGCCGTCGTCGGAGACGACCAACTCGGCTGACCGGCCATCCGAACGCCAGGTAATAGTCAGCGATTTCGCCTTGGCGTGACGCTCGACGTTGATCACCGCTTCTTTGGCGATACGCCACATTTCGCGCTCTTGGATGAGCGGCAGCCGCCCGGTTGCCTCGTGGGCGATAGCGACGTCGAGCCCGGCGCGTTCCTTGACGCGGGAGACGAAGAGTTCCATCGTGGCCAGCATGTCTTGGCTCTCGGTAACGTCAGTCCGCAGGTCATAGAGCGTGTCTCGAACCATGCGAGTCACGCCACTGACCTCACCGCGCAGCTCGACCAGACGAGGGCTCATCGGCTCGCCACGATCGCTGGCACGTTTGGCTCGGTCAATCTCGAAGCCGAGGTGGGCGAGGGCCTGACCGATTTGATCGTGGAGATCGCGAGCGATTCTGGTGCGCTCTTCCTCTGCTCCGATCGTACGCAGTCGGCTGAACAGACGGGCATTGGAAACCGCATACGAGAATGAGTCGGTGATGCCGTCCAGCACCTCGATGTCGGTCTGCTCAAACTGACCCGGCTTGGCCGATTCGAGAGCGAGCAGCCCGATCTGCGAGCCACGAGCGGACAAGGACGAGTAAATGCCCGATGCTGCCTCGGGCCACAGCCCCGCGCCATTTTCGGTGCCGAGCCGACCCTCGGCGCGTGCGCCGGTCTGGCCAAGCGCCCGCACCAGAACCGGTGGCAGCATGGCTGTGGTCAGGGTGACCTGATCGGGGTTCCCGACCTGTCGGACAGGCACCCAGGTGCGGTCCGAATCGTCAAGCAGCAAAATGGTGACGGCGTCGAAGTCGATGAGATCTCGCAGGCGGGAGATGGTCGAGTCGAGCACCTCGCCCATATCGAGCGACGACGGCAGGGTTTGCGCGATCTTGTTCAGCTGGAAAAGTAGCGCGTTCGCCTCGGCCAGTCGGCCCAGGCGATCCAACGTGGCGGTCTGTTGCCGAGCGTTCTCCTCGAGCACATGGCGGGAATAGCTGCTCACCAGAGAAACGAGCAGGAACAGCGCGAGCCACGCGGCACTCATCGCCACCGCGTACGACAGCGTGTGGTTGTTAAAACGGCTATCGAACCAGAACGCCAGCACCACCGTGGCGGCTGTGCTGAGTTCGAGCGCGAACGCGTAGCCGCGAGCGAACGCGGCGGCTACAACCGTGGGCAGGATCACAATCACGAACGGCGAACTCCACGCCCCCGTTTTGGCGACAAGTACGGTGTGAAGTGCGATTTCCAACCCGACTTCAGCCGCCACCCGCGGTGAGCCTGTGAGCACGATAGGCCGCAACGTACGGAATCCGGCGTAGATGAGCAGCACGATGCCGACTACCCAGATAGTTGCGTGCAGGTCTCCGGCGGCGAGGATGGCGCCCGCAGCCAGCGACGCCCATCGGAACAGTTCGATCGGCGGCGTGGACACCTCTACCTCGCGGCGCTCACCGCTCTCCAACCGATAGTTCCCCAGGTCGGCCTCCGCTGTGGCGACCTGACGCGGGGTAGATTTGCGAACGCCGATAACCGGCGTCAGCAATGGACGGGCCTCGACGGCCGCAGGCTCCGAGCCGTCATTTTCGTTGATGAGATCAAGCTCGGCCATGGGGGGCGTCCTGGATTGCGTTAACGATTTCTTGAACCTACTCGCCGGTCACCTACAGCCTACGTTTTTCTCGCGGTTACCATGGCACGTTCATGATCCTTGTTGGGTTAACAGGTGGTATTGGCTCGGGAAAATCTGCGGCATCTCATCGTCTTGGCGCGCTCGGAGCAGTGATCGTTGACGCCGATGCCATCGTGAAAGACCTCCAACGACCGGGAATGCCGTTGCTTGATCATCTCGCTACCCGCTTTGGCGGCGAGATCATCGATGAATCGGGCGCTTTAGATCGTTCGGCGCTGGCCGGGGTCGTGTTCAGCGATACTCAAGCGCTCGCCGACTTAAACGCGCTAGTTCATCCGGCGGTGGGAAAAGAAATGACCCGTCGGATGGATGCCGAATTCGATACCGAGCATCTTGTGGTCCTCGACATACCACTTTTGGCGGAGAACCCACGTGAGGGATTGGCAGCCGTCGTCGTGGTCGACTGTCCAATCGAGGTGGCCGTGCATCGCCTTGTGACGCAGCGTGGATTCACACAGGATGACGCTCTGTCGAGAATTGCTCGTCAGGCGACTCGTGAGCAGCGACGTG
>JAYTVF010000381.1:0-3837 GCA_043744155.1 Acidimicrobiia bacterium
CGACATCGACATCGACATCGACATCGACATCGACATCGACATCGACATCGACATCGACATCGACATCGACATCGACATCGACATCGACATCGACTCCATGATTCAAACCGTCCCGGCCGCAAGGGCCCGCGTATCGGATGCTACTTAGAAATTGGCTCGCTGATAGTCAAACTGATGAACGTCTTGGCGTCTGGCGGCGCAACGTAACGCTTGCCGGTTTCTGACGAGGAGGGAACATCACTATCGATTTGAATGTCGACCCGACGGAGCTTTGACTCCGTAGTCAGCACATTCCCGGTCCGGTCATTTGCCTTCTTAAGGGTCGGATCGACTCCCCTGTAATACTCACCGACCGCTTCAAGCGAATCGGGGGTGGCGAGTACAACTTCGACGAAGGCACCGGACGTGACGGCAACAATGCCGGCGCTGGTTGCCCCGCGTTGATTGCGATCCAGCTGTGTTGCTCGGGGTGGGGCCTTCAGTAGCGGCTCGCTGAGAAAGGCAGCCGGAATCTTCTTTTCACTTGAACACCCTGCCAACAGGGCCGTCGCGATCACGATGCACTCAAACCTTCTCCCCCACCTACGCATGTCAGAGGGCCGCCCTGACGGCTCGGGCATAGGCGGCGAGCTCGGCGGCCGCGGCGTCGGTGATTGGTTTCGGTGCCCGATCCTCGAGATGAGCGATGAACGTGTCGAGTTCGGAACGGGCCATGGTCAGGTTGCCTGCGGCGATGGCGGCGGAGACACGTTCGAGTCGGTTGAGCTCACTCGAATAGAAGCCGCGCGACGTGACGTCGCCCGACCTTGAGGCGGCGTTCCAACGTTCGATCAGCCCCCCACTCGTTGGCGCAGTGGTCCACGCGGTTACGTCGATGGTGATCGTCGTGGCGTCGGTGAACTCAGGCGTGGTCCGAACGGGGGTGTGATCGTGGGGTACTGCGGGGATCGGGATCATGTGCTGCATCCGGTTTCTATTGCGATCAATGCTCAACCTGAGTCGGCGTTCTGGCGATCGGTGGTCATGATGCGTCCCGACGGTCTCGCACGGCGCCGACTCTTGCACTGGTCAGGTCGGCTGGACCGAGCGCCGCACCGACCGCTTCGATGACGAGGGTTGCTGCGATTCGCCCGAGCGGGGCACGGTTACGGCGAAGAAGCGCAGTTCGATCCGATTCGTTGTCGATCCTGGCGATGGTTGACGCAACGGCGTTGCCGAACTCTCTGAGCGTGGAGCGGAGCGTGGCGTAGACAGCAATCGCGGCGGCTGGGGTTGCACCTGCCGCCACCAGGTCTGCCAACGTGCTGAGGGCCGACTCGCTTCGCACGATCCACCCCTCACCGCGTTTCCCCCCTGTCGCAATCAGGCCAGCAGCGACGGCTGCCCGCCGAACAGCGGGTTTCGTAAGCGCAGGAAATGCTGCATGGAGTTGAGCGTCGTCGAGCAGGACTGGGGCCTCGTCCACAGCCGCGTCGGGTTGCGTTCCACGTATGCCAACGACGTTGTCCAGCGCACCGCCCTGCTCCCACGCCTCGAAAAGGTCGCGCATCCCAGCCAGCGAGTAGCCACGTTCTTGCAGTCGTCCAATCGCCACGAGCCGCTCCACATGCGATTGGTCGTAGGCGCCGACACGGCCGCGCTTCGCAGGACGAGCAAGCAGACCATCAGTCTGATACTGGCGGATCGTGCGCGAAGGGACGCCGGTTTTCGCGGTCAGTTCATCGATCGTCAACACCTCATCCATACCCGCACCCTACAGCACCTTGACTATTTTAATCGTAACGGTGTTGACTGTAACTATGGATGACGCAGATGAAGTCGGACGGGCCCTGGTCCAGGCGCTCGACCTCCAACAGGACTGCCCGCTGATCCTTCGATCGTCACCGCAACGGATTCGCGGCGGATTCTGGGCCCAGATCTGGAGTGTCGGGTTCAACAACGCACCGCCACCGTTCGACAAGCCACTCGTTCTACGGGTGATGCCGGACGCCAACGCAGCACGACCCGAGATTGCGGTGCAGCGCTGGCTTTCCGATGCCGGATTCCCCACACCGCGAATCGTCGCGGCAGGAACCGCTCCAGGGCTCGGGGAAGCGTATGCGTTGATGACCTACGCGGCGGGCCGCTCGCCGCTCGGCGGATTGCAGCTTGGAGTGGGAACGCTGCTCGACATCCGTCGAACACTCTCGACGATTTCGACCGTCCTTGCTGAAACCGCATCCAGGCTCCACGCCCTAGACCCGCTGCCACTCCAAGCTCAGCTGGCCACACTGGGGGTCGACCTCGCCGACAAGGCTGAGCGATCATTCCGGGCGAACATCGACCGAGTGTCCGGCGAGGCTCCCACGTCGGGCTTCGCTGACATCGCCACGTGGCTGGACAACCATCGCCCACCGCCAAGCACCTCGGTCATCTGCCACGGCGATCTTCATCCGTTCAACCTGCTCATCGACGACCACAGTCTCGTGACCGTGTTGGACTGGACGAACACGGCGATCGGACCACGCGAAATGGACCTCGGCCTCACCGCCGCGCTGGTGCGCTGCGCCCCAATCTCGGTACCCGGCCCGATCCGAGCGGTAGTCGCCCGGGTCACCGCTCACCTCGCCGAATCGTTCATCGCCGTCTACCGCCAGCACAACACGGTCGACCAGACAGCTGTCGACTGGTGGGAAGCCCTCCAGCACGCACGTTGCCTGGCCGACCTTGCCCACGGTCGCCTCAACCCCGATTCGATCGTCGGGCCCGCCCACCCATTCGAGATGTCAGGGCCAGCGATGCAACGCCGTCTCCACCACCTCACCGGCGTCGCGATTACCATCCCCGCACGCCGCACCGGCAGCTCGTGACGCGAGGCGCCAATCAGCCTGACCGCTACGCTTTCGCCATGGAGTCTGTCGTCACGGCCTCGACCGACCAGCACTACGCCATCACCCGCCGGTTGTTCGGTGCCTATCAACGTGCGGTCGAGAAGTTTGCGTCTGACACGGAGATCTGCGCCTGATTCGACGACATGTCTTCGGAGCTCGTGCAGCTCCGTTCGTTCTACGCCGCCCCGAGCAGCCTCATGCTCGCCTTCGACGACACCACTGCGATCGGTGTCGTCGGTCTGCTGATCCTGCCCGAATCGACGGGGGAGATTCGTCGCCTCTATGTCGTAGAGGGCAGCCGAACCTCGGGCCTTGGTCGCCGCCTCATCGAGAACCTGTACGAGCATTCTCGAGCACTCGGACTGACGCGTCTCGTGTTGAGCACCTTGCCGACGATGCTCCACGCGCAGGCGCTCTACCGTTCACTGGGCTTCATCGAGTGCGAGCCCTACGTGGAGAAGCCGACAGCCGGCGTCTTGTACTTCGAGCAGCGATTCACCTAGCGAGTGAAGCTGTGTACCTTTGGCGGCGGGCCTGGCCGTTGGTCATATGTCAAAGCCGAGTACCCGCACCTGTTGACGATCACCAACCCTGCCGTTCTCGCAATCGAGCTCGAACGTGTCCGCCACGAATACAACATCATTCGCCTCCACGAAGTCATCGGCTACGTCACCCCCGACGACGAACACCAAGGCTGCGGTGAAGCCATCCGCCAAGCCGGACCGTCGGGCTCACCGCCGCCGACACGGCCCGCCGAGCCCACCACCGAAGCCTGCCATCATGACCACCAACCCTCGCTCTCACGACGCTCAACTGGAATCACACCCAGCTCGACGGCCACCTGCCGATCACCCTCCAAACCGCTGCAAAGGTAAAGGCGATCCTGCGCTGGTTACCGAATGACGCCCCTCCAGCTCAACGGCATGCGTCCTACATTTGACGTGTGCATGGATGAACCGCCCACGTA
>JAYTVF010000382.1:0-3834 GCA_043744155.1 Acidimicrobiia bacterium
TAGAGACCTCCGACTTCGGCAAGTGCGTGACGGCGGTAGACGACGTTGGTGCCCACGCTGAACACGCTGTTGTAGGCGTTCTTGCCCGGGCAGACCAGGTCGTAGAAGACCCGCTGCGATTCGTGGGAGGCCGAAGCCACCGGGCTTGCGTCCCGGTTGCGATAGCTCTGCGGGCTTTGCACGAAGGCGACCCGCGGATTAACGAAGTGCGCCAGCGTTCGCTCGAGAAAAGCTCGTACCGGAACGTGGTCGGCATCGAGAATGCATACGTAGTCGGCAGTGGTCGCGTCGAGGGCGGCGTTCAGGTTACCGGCCTTGGCGAATTTGTTGTCGGCCCGAGTTCGATACTCGACCCCGATGCGGGCGCACATCTCAGCGACCTTGGGGTCTCTGGCGTCGTCGCACACAATCGTTCGGTGTCCAAGAGACATGTCCCGAGCGGCCTCGGCGGTTGCCTGAATGATCTCGAGCGGCTCACCGTAGACCGGAATGAGCACGTCGACCGTGGGCATCCAGGCGCCCTGCAGAAGCTTTCGTCGGGCTTCTTCCACCACCGGGGGCTCATCGTGACGGTCTCCGGCCAGAATGGTCATGATCATGACCCCGGCGTTCGAGAGCAAAATGATCTCAGCCAAGATGAGGAAGATGTAGGGCACCCGCTGGCCTGCATTGTGCGGATTGAAGATGAAGATGGCGTAGAGCACCCCCGCCATCACCGCGGCCACGTAGGCGATCATGGTGGTGCGTTGCAGGCGAGGCAACTCACGAGCCTGTGTTGCCACCTCTCGTTGCAGATCATCCAACGTTGGGAACGCGGTTTGAATCTCGTTAGTCGATTCTGACATGCATATCCTCCACCAGCGGTATGGCTTTGAGCGTTTACATAGGTCTGTTTAATACATGACCCCGTGATTTGACAATATCCAGATTAGGCGTCCCACACCAGACTCGATCACACGCCAAAGTGTCGCGGTCCGCACTATGAGTCAAATGATTCAAATAGGGGCCTGCAGGCCCCCCTCAGTGCATCGATCTGACCGCTGTACGCGTTGGTAAGGATCCAGTCATGTGCTGTGCATGCCGTCTCAGCCACTCACCGTGTCTGAGTTGCGATCCGGATACAATACGAAATCTTGATCAATTACAGAATGATATTGAACGAAGGATAGGTCGTTTTGCCCAGTGGGCGCGGGCGGCGCCACAGCTCAGTCGGCTTTTGTCTGCAGCCGCCGCAGTTGGTCGAGCGGGATGTGACAGCGCATGAAATGCTCGGGCTCGACCTCTACCAGGGGAGGTTCGGAAACGTCGCAGATGCCTGCCAACGCACGCGGACATCGAGGGTGGAACACACAGCCCGACGGCGGGTTGGCCGGCGACGGTATCTCGCCATCGAGGCGAATACGGGTCACCGGCTCGCCGTCGACGCTCGGTACGGCCGACAGCAGCGCCTCGGTGTAGGGATGATGCGGGCCGCGGAACACGTCATCAGTGCGGCCAACTTCTTGGATGCGACCCAGATACATCACCGCGATGCGGTCGGCGAGGTATCGCACGACGCCCAGGTCATGGGAGATGAAGACGTAGCTGGTCTTGCGCTCGCTCTGCAGGTCGGCCAGTAAGTTCAAAATCGCGGCCTGCACGGACACATCAAGGGCGCTCGTCGGCTCGTCACAGACAACGATGCGGGGGTCTCCGGCGAATGCTCGGGCGATGGCGACGCGTTGCTTCAAGCCACCGGAGAGTTGCCGCGGTCGAAGGTCGAGATGGCGCGGTGTGAGCCGCATTTGCTCGGCGAGCGTTTCGACGCGGAAATCTGCTTCTGGTCCGGTCAAGGTCGTCAGTTTGGTGACGCTCCGGTGAAGAATTCGGCGAACCGACCAACTGCGATTGAGCGCGGAGTCGGGATTTTGGAACACCATCTGCATGGCGCGCTTCTCGTCGGTAGAACGCCCGGCGCTCGCCGGGGAAACCTCGGCACCCGCCAACGTCACCGTGCCGCCCAGATCAGCAGATTCGATGCCGAGCACGGTCTTGGCCAGCGTTGACTTGCCGGAGCCGGACTCGCCAACGATGCCGAGAGTTTCCCCCTCATGAAGTTCGAGATTCACGTCAACGAGAGCCGGGACATTCTGGCCACGCTGGCGAAATGTCTTGGAGACGCTGGTGAGTTCGAGTACGTCGGGGCGACCCTCACGCGGGGCCAGGATGCTGATCGGCACGTCCGGTTCGACCTCGACGATCTCGGCGATTCGGTCCGCATGATGACACCGGGTATAGCGGGACGGATCAGAACCAACGGTGACCGCTGGCGGCACGACGGTGCGACAGGTTTCGTCCACGAGCGGGCAGCGATCGACGAACACACACGTCGGCAGGCTGGTACCGATAAGGGGCAACAGACCGGGAATGGTGGCAAGTGCGCGCTCTGTCTTACGCACTCCATGGCGGGGTAGCGATCGGAGTAAACCAACGGTGTACGGGTGCTGCGGGTTGTCGAAGACCTCGCGGCTCGTTCCTTGCTCGACGATCTGGCCGGCGTACATGACACCGACGCGATCGCACAGCGAACGGATGATGCCGAGGTTGTGGGCAATGAGCAGCACCGACGTGTCGCTCTCCTCGCGCAACGTCCGAACCAAGTCGAGAACCTCGGCTTCCACCGTGGCGTCGAGACCAGTGGTTGGCTCATCGAGCACGAGCAGTTTCGGGCTGCACGCCAAAGCCATGGCGATAACAACACGCTGTTGCATCCCGCCGGAAAGCTGGAACGGGTACCGATCCATGACACTCGCGGGTGATGCGATACGTACCCGACCGAGAGCTTCGATCGCTGATGCTTTGGCCTGGACCTTGGACTGCCCAAGCAGGGTAAAGCTCTCGATGAGCTGCTTGCCGACGCGAATGGACGGATTCATGGCCTGCGCCGGGTCCTGGTACACCATTGATGCTTCGGTGGCACGGAATCGCTGCAGTTGCGATGTTGACATGGCGGTGACATCTTCGTCGGCCACCAACACTCGGCCGCCGGTTAACGTGCCGTTGTGTGGAAGGTACCGAAGCGCTGCATACGCGGTGGTTGACTTGCCACACCCGGATTCGCCGACCAATCCATAGGCCTCGCCAGGGGCAATGGAGAACGTGACGCCTCGCAACACCTCACGGTCCACCCCGCGCACCTTGTACGCCACCCGCAGGTCCTCAACCGCAAGTGCTGCCTTCGTTGCCGTCGTTGTCGTCATCAGGCCTCCAATACTGACTGCACCGCGTCGGCGATGAGGTTGATGGCAATGACCATGCTGGCAATGGCGAGAGCGGGGAACAATGTGCTCCACCAAATCCGCGATTGCAACAGGACGTAATTGTCGCTCACCTGTGCCCCCCAATCGGGCGACGGTGGTCTCGGTCCGGCACCGATGAATGTGAGGGTGGCCACGGTGAACACCGCGTAACCGATACGAATGGTGAGTTCGACGATGATCGGTCCCATCACATTGGGCAGGATCTCTCGGAACATGATGAAAAGCGGCCCCTCACCTCGCAGCTTGGCAGAAGTGACGTAGTCAAGATCGCGTTCGGCCAGCACCGCCGAACGAACAGTTCGGGCGACAATGGGGGCGAACAGCATGGCCACGATGCCGATGATGACGGTGTTCGATCTACCGAGCACCACGACGGCAACGAAGCCCAGCAGAATAACGGGAATCGCCAGGAAAGCCTCGACAATACGGCCGAGCACCAAATCCACCCAGCCTCGGAAGTAGCCCATCACCAGGCCGAGAATCACGCCGAGAATCACGCTGAGCACGGCCGCGAGTGGGGCGACCTTGAGAATGT
>JAYTVF010000383.1:0-3826 GCA_043744155.1 Acidimicrobiia bacterium
ACCGCAAAACCGGCCGCGCCCACCAGGGTTGACTCCATGCCGCGTGACGACCCGACGAAGGCGATGCTCGCTCGGTCGTGACCGCGATCCACCAATGCTTCGGCCACAGCCAGCGCCGGCATCACATGCCCGCCGCTGCCGCCTCCTGCAATCAGCGCGAACAGGCCGTGACGCTCAGCCACTGTTTCGAGCGACGTTCAGCAGCAGACCAGCCGCCGACATCGTGATGAGCAGGGAGGATCCGCCGAACGAAACGAATGGCAGCGTCAGGCCGGTCAAGGGCATCATGCCCACGACGCCCATCATGTTGATTACCGCCTGCACGAGAAGCCATGCGGTGACCCCTCCGGCGAGCAGCATGGCAAATCGGTCCTTGGCGTGGAGCGCCACCTGTACCCCAACGTAGCCGAGTACCAGGAACAGGCCGCAGACAACTGCGACGCCGAAGAGCCCCATCTCCTCACCGATGATGGCGAAGATGAAGTCAGTGTGCGCCTCAGGCAAAAAGCCCCACTTCCCCTTGCCCGCGCCGAGCCCAGCGCCGGTGAGACCGCCGCTCGCCACCGCTACCAGCGACTGCCACACCTGATAGCCCGAATCCTTCTTGTGCGCCGCCAGATTGAGGAAGGAGCCCCACCTCCGGCGGCGATAACCGGCCGACATCACGAAGAACAACGCCACCGAAGTCATGCCTGCGGTGGCCCCGGCCAGAGGTCGCACCGGTACACCAGCAAAGAAGGCCACCGCTAACACGATGACCGCCATCACGATGCCGCTGCCAAGGTCGTGTTGGGCCATGACAAGCACGCAGGCTGCACCAAGCACGACCAGTACTGGCCGGAGGGTGACACGTGGGTCGCGGATCTTGTCAGCCCGTCGTGCCAACAGATCGGCCGAGTACACGAGGAGCGCCAACTTCATGGCTTCAGAGGGCTGGAAGCCGAAGGGCCCGAGATTGAGCCAGGCCCGAGCACCATTCACGTCTCGTCCGAGACCGGGAATGAAGACCGACGCCATACCGGCGAAGGCGGCGACAAGCCCGAGTCGCACGAACCGCCTCCATTGGATGTAAGGAACCCGCACCGTAATCCCCAAGGCAGCCAGCCCGAGCACTGCCCACAACATCTGCTTCTTAAAGTAAACCCATCCCGACTGGCCCCGGTTGATCGCGGTCACCGACGACGATGAGAGCACCATGACCAACCCGAGCAGGGTGAGTACGACCATGACGGCGGCGATGATGTAGTACTGGATCGGCGGCTCGGCGCTGGGGGTTCGAACCGACTTCGCGGCTTCTTTGCGGCGCTTCTGGGTGCGCATGCGCTGACGACGCTTGACTGGGCGAGCCGTGGGATGTCGCGACCTGCTGCCGTGCATCTCGGGATCGCCGTTGGGGCGACCGATGATGGTGGTCGAGCCGCTCATCCGCTCTTCCCCGGGAATCGAGCGAAGTCGGCGTAGAACAGCCCGATGGCCAAGGCCACGCAAATACCTGAGATGATCCAAAACCGGATGATGACGGTGGTCTCGGGCCAGCCGAGCTTTTCGAAGTGATGATGAATGGGTGACAGACGGAACAACCGCTTCTTCCGGCCTGAGGCCTTGAAAACGGCCATCTGCAAGGCGACAGAGCCAGCTTCCATGACGTTCAGACCGCAGATGAGTGGCAGTAGCAGCATGCTGTTGGTGGTGAGCGCTAAGAGCGCAAGGGCGGCGCCCAAGCCAAGCGCCCCGACATCACCCATGAAGATGCGTGCCGGCGCAGCGTTCCACCACAAAAAGCCGATACAGGCCCCGGCGAAGGCGACCGCAAGGATGCCAAGATCGAGCGGGTTGATAGTGCCACCGGCGTGAACGCCGTAAATGTCGGGGTTTCGAAAGCTCCAAAACGCGATCAGTGCGAAGGCCAAAAATCCGAACAGCGCTGATCCTCCCGCAAGACCGTCGAGGCCGTCAGTGACGTTAACGGCGTTGGTCGTGGAAAAGATCACGGCCGTAGCCAGCAGGATCCACACCACTGTTGGCACGTGCCACCCAGGCAGGTTGAAGCGAGTGAACGAGATGCGGGTGTTGACATGTTCGACCAACACCAAGGGCGTGGCAATGGCCGCGCTCATCAAGATCGTGATGTACCCCTTCAACTTCCAGAGCACGCCACGATTGTGCTGGCGTCGAACCTTCAAATAGTCATCGAGAAAGCCGAGTGCGGCCATGACGAAAATTCCGCCGAACATCCACAAGGCCTGATTGGAAAACGTCACGCGACCGAGCACATGCGGCACCAGGTACCCCACGAGTGCCGCGACCAAGATCGCCAGACCCCCCATAGTCGGCGTGCCCTTCTTGTGTTGATGATCAGGCCCGCGGTCTTCCTTGCCGAGGATGGGCTGGCTTTTGCCCCGATCGCTGAAGAAGCCGATCAGGTAGCGGGTACCGATCAGCGATATCGCCATCGACACCACCGATGCGATGAGGAGCGGAATCATGCGGTTCCTCGCAGCAGTTCGCGGGATACGGACCGGTCATCGAAGGGCAATACCGACGCGCCAATGGTCTGCGTCGCTTCGTGACCCTTCCCGGCGATCACCACGACATCGCCCGGTTTCGCCAGGGAAAAGGCCAGCGCAATGGCCTCACGACGGTCTTGCTCGACGATGTACTGGCCCCGTGCCTCAGCCGAAATTCCACTCACCACAGCAGAGATGATGGCAGCCGGAACCTCTCCGCGCGGGTTATCCGACGTGACAATCACGAAATCAGCCTTCTTCGATGCGATTTCGCCCATGAATGGGCGCTTTGTGGCGTCTCGGTCTCCGCCGCAACCGAACACGACGAACAGCCGATTCTGCGTCACACCACGTGCTGCGTCGAGGGCGGCACGGAGACCGTCGGGCGTATGGGCGTAGTCGACGATGACGCCGAACGGCTGGCCCTCATCGATCGGCTCGAATCGACCGGGCACCGGCGTCGCGCTGGTCAGGCCCTCGGCAATCACTGATGGCGCGATGTCGTAGGCATGCGCCGCGGTGGCCGCTGCCAGCCCGTTGGCGACGCTAAACGCCCCGCCGAGGGGCAGATGCACCGTTTGCCGTAGCCATTCGAATTTTGCGCTGCTGACGTCGAGTTGCACGTTGTGGGCATCGGCCATCGAGAACGTTCGGGTGGGAACGGTGACGGTTTGCAGCAGATGGAGACCGCGTTGATCGTCTGCGTTGATGACGGCCACCCCGCAGCGAACAGACTCAAAGAGTCGGGCTTTGGCCTGGAAATACGCGTCCTCGGTGCCGTGCAGATCAAGATGGTCACGAGACAGATTGGTAAACACCGCTACGGCAAACCACGTGGCATCTACCCGATGCAACGCCAGAGCATGGGAGGAAACCTCTACGGCGGTAGCACGGCAGCCATCGTCACGAAAGGCAGCGAGCTGGGCTTGGAACACGGGAGCTTCGGGCGTCGTGTGGCTGCCCGACAGTGTGCCGATCAGGCCGCATGGCCATCCGGCATGCTCCAGAACAGCCTGCAAGAGCCACGTTGTGGTCGTTTTTCCATTGGTACCGGTCACGCCGAACACCGCAAGCGAGTCAGATGGGTTGCTGAAGAACGTGCTCGATGCATACGCAACCGCCAACCGCACATCGGTCACCACGACTTGGGGAACATCGATCTGCACGAGATGATCGACAACCAGCGCCACCGCGCCGCGTGCCACGGCGTCGGCCGCGAACAGATGACCGTCTCGGGATCCACCACGGACGCAACAAAACATCGACCCGGGCTCGACTGCTCGTGAATCGAGGGTTACGCCATGGATGCGCACATCTGC
>JAYTVF010000384.1:0-3787 GCA_043744155.1 Acidimicrobiia bacterium
CCCATCGAGATCGATGAGCATGACCGTCACGTTTTCGCCCGTACGAACGCTGCGGGCCAAGGCCAGTTCAAGGCGATCAAGCAACAGCGATCGATTCGGCAGGCCGGTCAACGGATCGTGGAGCGCTTGGTGGGCGAGGGCCCGTTCAGCGTTACGACGGCCGATGGCGTTGGCCAGCACGTTGGCCAAACCAGAGAACATGTCGTAGTTCTCGGCCGAATACTTCTGAGTGGCGATCGTTGGAGCAAGCGAAAGCACGCCGACCAGCGTTCCCGCCAATCGCAGGGGAACGAACAGGATCCGCTCCATCGGCTGCTCAGACGCCGGGGCGATGGACGCCAGAAGCTCCATGTGCAGGGCTGCTTCATCAATGTTCAGGCGAGCACTGTCGATATCGGCAATCGCCCCGTCGAAAAACGTCGGCGATGCCGAACGCAGCAGGACCAGAGGAAGGTCGGGCGTGCTCACGCCGAGGTGGGTGTCGTGGGCCGAATCGTCCGCCATGTCGTTCGGAACGAGGAAGCGCTCAAACTCGTCGAGGGACCAGAGCATGGCCCGCCGGATTCCGGCATGAGCGCAAATGTCTTCGAGGGTCAGGTGGAGGTCGCGCTCGGTGTCCTCCACCGTGCTGTTGGCAAAGCGGGCGGAGCTGGCGGCCAGGAGGGCACGATCAGCCGAGGCCGCCACCGCATCGGCCTGGGCCCGGCGCAGGGTCTGTCCGTCGTGGACTATGACGATGATGGCGTCGACCGCAGGGTTGCCCCGCTCATTGACCACCTCGATCTGCACGGCACGGACGTCCCCGGACTGGGACACCAATCGACAGTCCAGGAATGACCGTTTGATCTTCCCCCCGACCATACGCACGACCTCGTTGACGACGCTCGCCCGGTCATCAACGTGGAACAGCGCGGCGGACCCGTGACCGATCAGGTCGGTAGCGGCCACGCCGGCGAACCGGCCGAGTCCGCTCGATGAGTAGAGCATCATGCCCTCGGCGTCAATCACCATAAGGGCGTCTCCGGCCACGTCGACGATCGCCCGGAGAAAGTCGCTTTCGGCGATGTCCGGTCGATTCAACACAGGCCACTGCGCGCAAACATTGCCGACATGGCTCTAGTCATCGACCGACCGAACCGATGTCTTAAGTCCCCTTACGTCCCCTGAAGCGGACAACGCGAGAACGAACGGCCCTTGGTGCCCGACCTACGGGTTGGCGGCCCCGTCGGTTGGCGCCAACGCCCCCACGGCAGGCACCACCGATGGCGGAACCCCCGGAGGCGGGACCACGGTGGTCACCGGGGCCGAGGGACGGAACGAATCGTCCACTGGTGGGGTCACTAGCAACGGCGGGCCGTCGGCGGAGAGGAATGTCGAGGTTTGCGTGCCCGACGGTTTGCGTCTCGTCCCAGGATCGATGCCCTCACGAAGTTTCCGCGCTTTGATTTCGGCCACCGAGAGCTTTTTCGGACGGACGATCGGCGCTGCTTCGTCGAACGTCGTGGCCTGGATGCCGTTCATCGCCACCTTCATGTACGCCGACCAGGTGAGGGCGGGGAGGGTGCCACCGGCGACGCGCGCCACGCCACGGATCCCGTACAGCGGTCTCGGTCGATCCCGATACCCCATCCATACTGCGGTGGAAAGAGTTGGCGTGTACCCGACGAACCAGGCGTTTCCGTAGCCCTGGCTGGTCCCGGTCTTGCCCGCCACCGGTCGATCACCAAGCGCCGCCCGCTTGCCCGTTCCCTCGGTCACCACCGCTTGGAGTACCTGGTTGACGTTGTCTGCGACCGCTTGGCTGAGCACCCGACGGGGCCGTGTCTGGGTGTTGTCCTCCAGGACTTTGCCGTTGCTGTCAACGACGGAAAGGATCGGCGTGGCCGGCGCCCGAAGTCCGCGACCGGCGAACACCGAGTACGCCGCCGCCATCTCCAACGGGCTCACGTCGATACCACCGAGGGAGTAGCTCGGACCGTGGCGGGCGGGGTCGTACCAGGCTGAGGTGATGCCCAGGCGCTGGGCCATCTTCGCCACGTTTTCTATGCCCACCACGTCGTACCCAAGGCGGGCATAGGCGGTATTGACTGATTTAATTGTCGCCGTACGCAGATCTACCGGGCCATATGCTGCGCCTTCATAGTTCCGTATGATGCAACCTTTTACCGGCTTTTTGCAGCGCGGGTCCACGTACTGGGCGCCACTGAGGACCTGCGTTGGCGGGACCCCCTGGGCGAAGGCGGCGGCCAAGACAATGGGCTTGATCGACGAACCCGGGGATCGACCGGACCCGCCTCCGTCCACGTAGTTCCGACCCGTACACGTCGGAGACAGTTTCGGATCGCGGCCGCGCAACAGGGAACGCAACTTCGCCGGTTTCGGACAATCGCCGAGAGCTAAATTGACCTGCCCTCCGGGGGCGGAAAAATCGCGTCCGCCGACCAGCGCCTTCACATATCCGGTCAGTGGTTCCACGCTGACAATCGACATCTCGAGGTTGGTATTGGTCCCCCCCAGGGTGTTCTTCGACGCTGCTTCGGCCGCCGCTTGAAGCCGGGGATCGATGGTCGTGGTCACCCGCAGACCGCCGCTGTACACCGCAGCGTCACCATATCGAGCGATCAAATACCGACGCACGTAGTCAACGAAGTAGGGGTACTGCGTTTGCACCTCGCGTGCGCCGTAGACGATCGTCACCTTTTTGCCCGCCGGCGGATCGCCCTGGGAAACGGCCCACAGTTCCTGGCTGAGAGCGTCGGCCAGTTCGACATCGTTGAGGTAGCCGACATCGTTCATCTGGTGCAGGGTGGCTTTGCGTTTGAACTCAGCATTCTTGATGTTCGTACGCGGTTCGTACTTGCTTGGGGCGGGAATGATTCCGACGAGCGTGGCTGCCTCGGATGCCGTGAGTTCTTTGATTGGTTTACGGAAATAGCTTTCCGATGCCGCCGCCATTCCGTATGCCCCGTTGCCCAGAAAAATGTTACTGAGGTACTCATACAGAATTTCATCTTTGCCGAGTTCTCGGTCAAGACGGTTGGCAATAATGGCAATACGGAGTTTGCGCCAACCTCGATCGAGGGTCCGGCGCAGGGGAGTGGCATTGGCTGTTTGGGCGTCTTTGAGATCGTCTTCGGGGTAGTACACGGTCTTCACCAGCTGCTGGGTAATGGTGGACGCGCCCTGCTCGGCTTCACCCGACTTGAGGTCCCGGCGCACGGCCCGGGCCAGGCCTTTGATGTCCACCCCCTGATGGGCGTAGAACCGGCGATCTTCCGACGCCAACACGGCCTGGCGGAGGACCCGGGGGATGTCTCCTCGGCCCATGGGAATGTTGGACTCGAAGCGGCGGAACACGGTGAGGAGCTGCCCGTTGGCGTCGTACACACTCGTGGGCAGAACGGCGGCTTGGACCTTGCGGGCGGGGATTGCCACCGGGACCGGAGCGAACAGCACCACGCCGAGCACCGCCGCCACCAACGCCAGCGGCACCACGGTGACGGAGAAGGTCAGCACGGTGGCGCTCTTCACCACCATGCGCACGACCCGACCGATCAATCGCAGCACCCACCCATTGTCGCAGCCGACGGACGGCTGGCGGGTGCACGTCGGGCGGTCAGCGGTCGTGGGACGTTGCGCCCTAACTCGGCTCCCCCGAGGTTCAAAGGCCTCACGAAAATCCGGACGACATTGCGCACCTTTGTGGTCACATCGTCAGCGACCGGCTCGCCTCCGGCTACAGGCGTAACTCGATTCGGATCTCCAACCTGGCGGCCGGAGTCGCCGT
>JAYTVF010000385.1:0-13337 GCA_043744155.1 Acidimicrobiia bacterium
TCGTCCGGTCAGCTGTCCCCGGGCGCCTAGTGGCTGCCCGCTGTCTGATAGGCCCGTTCCAACACATGGTTCACAAGGGTGAGTAGCGACGTTTTTACCGCCGCCCGATTACGGGCGTCCGTCCCGATCAAGGGCACATCAGGACCGACATCGAGGGTTTCTCGCACATCCTCGAGAGAGTGCACCGTCGTTCCATCAAAGAGATTGACCGCGCCGACGAAGGGCACGTCCCGGCTCTCGAAATAGTCGAGCGCCGGAAAGCTATCCGTGAGTCGTCGCGAGTCAATCAACACGATGGCACCGAGCGCGCCCGAGATCAGGTCATCCCACATGAAACCGAACCGATCCTGTCCGGGCGTCCCGAAGAGGTAGAGCACGATCTTGTCGTCAATTGCTACTTTGCCGAAGTCCATGGCAACCGTGGTCGTCGTCTTCGTCGAGACCTGGCCACGATCGTCAACTCCGGCTGCAGCAGTGGTCATGGCCGCTTCGGTCGTGAGCGGCGTGATGTCGGAGATTGAGCCGACGAACGTGGTCTTTCCCACCGCAAAGCCACCGGCGATAACCAATTTGACCGGGATGAGGCCGGGTCGTTCGAGATGAGAAGTCGGTGCCATATCAGAGCGCGCGGATGCCACGGAGGAGCCTTTCGAGAAGTGCGATATCAGCAGTGATGTGCCGGTCAGTAGTAAAAGCCTGCAGGAACCCGTCTTCGACGAGATCTCCACCGAGGATCTGAATGACGCCGATAGGTACGCCGATACGGACGGCCAGTTCAGCCACCGAGAGGGCTTCGTGTCGGCAATGATCGACAACCTTGGCCCGTTCGAAGGTCAGATTGTTGGCTACCTGGAGGGCTGCGGGGATGACGGACAACATCGACTGGAAGTCGAGCTTCACCTTCGAGCTGGCCCTACCGCCGGTCATGATGTACGCCCGCACGGTGTCGGGGCCACTCATATTTTCCTGGGAGATCGACATCGACCCTCGGTTGAGGAACGGTCTCACGATGGGCGGTGGTTCGTTGTGATTTTCGGGAATAGTCGCCATGAGCGCTGCCTCTAGTTGTTCTTGGCGCGGTCGAATCCGCTTTGCAGGCCACTCAGGGACGAACGCAGCGCCTCGGCGTCGCGCTCGGGTGCCGGCTCGGTGCGCACAGGACCGGTGTCAGGGGTTTGTGCCCCTCGGATTCGCTTCGGGAAACCGGTCTTGGTCATCTCGCCGACCTGCGGAGCCGGAGGCACGTCACCCTCCCACGAGGCAGGCGGCGGCACGAAGAGGGCATACTCGTTGGGCGGTGGCCAGATCTGCGGGAAGCGGCGGCGATTAGTCATGACACCCACGTCGCCTCGGGCGGAACTGGGTGGCCGTGGTTCGACCGCCACCGTTGTGGGCATCCTCTCCTCGTCTCGCGCTGTTCGAACGACGGGAGCTTGCTGCGGCGCCTGTGCGGGCGCCGATTGATCTTTTGGGGCGTTGCGCTCGGGCATGATCAGATCGCTTCCCAACATGTCGAGGGGTAAGAGCACGCTGGCCGACAAACCAGGGGCGGGCAGGTTGTCGTGCAGCTTGACCAGAATGCCAAACCGCTCGCTGAGCTTGGAGACCACGTGGTGGCCAAGTACGCGCACCGGGGCCAAGTCATAGGCCGACGGGTTGCTCAGCCGCTCGTTGGCCTCATTGATTTCCTCGACACTCATGCCCAGACCACGGTCGATAATGGCGATGTGGTAGCCCGATGATGTCATGCGTCCGAGCAAGGTCACCCGAGCGGTAGGAGGCGAGTAGCTGATGGCGTTCTCGATCAATTCGGCCAGCAGATGCACGACGCTGTGCACATAGCGACCCTTCACACTGACGACGTCCATATCTGAGTGATCGACTCGCTGGTAGTCGTCAACCTCGGAGAGCGCGCCACGAACGGCGTCGGCCATGTCGACCGGTCCGCCGACCGAGCTAGCCGGGGCGTCACCGGCGAGCACCAGCAGAGACTCGGCTTGTCGACGCATGCGGGTGGTTAGATGGTCGAGGCGGAAGAGGTTCTCCAGGGTGCCGGCATCACGCTCGTTGCGTTCCAACTCCGAGATGAGCCCAAGGGTGCGGAACACCAGGCCCTGATTCCGACGACCGATCGTGATCAGGTTCTCGCCGTAGTTGCGGTTCAGCTTCACCTGCTGGCCAGCCAAGCCCACCGCGGCGGCCTGCACGGCGTTGAACGCCGTGGCCAGCTCGCCGAGCTCGTCACGAGAGGTCACCGGGAATTCAGCCAGTTCATGGGCGCCTTCGTCGGCGTTCACGTCAGTGATGGAGGCAATGGCGTTCGGCAGACCGACGTTAGCGGTGTGGCTCGCCAGTTCGGTCATCGCAGTGATCGGCCGTGAAATCATGCGGCTGATGAGCGTGCCGAGGATCACGCAGATCGCAATAGCGCCAGAGAGAATGGCGAGGAGGCCGAGCAAGCGATTACGGATCGAGGTTTTCGCACCCTTTTCCAGGGCGACGGCGCGAGCTTCGGCCACGGCCACCAACTTTTCGACGGCGGCCCGGTGTGTTTCGAACGCGGGCGCCAGGCGAAGGTCTCGTACCTGGTCGGCCTTGGTGAGGTCACCGACGGTGATCGCCGGGAGGAACTCGTTGTCGACGATCGAGTAGAAGTCCTTACCGGTCCGGTACACCTCGTTGTCGAGCAACTCGCGACTGGCCTGCATACCGCTGCCAGACGACGTGTCGCCGAGCACCTTGTTCCAGTAGGTGTGGCGCGATTCGAAGGCCTGCTCGGTTTCCGCGAGTGTGGCAGCGGCCAGAGCTCGGTGGCCGATGTCGGCGTCGGTCACGTTGCCTGCTTGCAGCTGTTGCGCCTCAAACAGAAGCTGTAGCGCCGTGGCGTAGGCGACAACCGCAAACTCGGGAGGCGGCAAAATGTCCGCGATCAAGTCGTCTTGTACCTTGATCCTCTTGTACGTCGGCCCGTTGATTTTGATGGCCTGGATCGACGTGAACGCCAGAAGGCCGGAAAGCACGAGCACGATGACCGGAACGGCCACCACCACAAAGAGCTTGGAGCGAATACGCAGATGCCGGAGCATGCAAACCTTCTTCGGGGGAACCGAGCCCTCACAGGCTCGTTGTCGGAGTGTGTTGTGCTCATCGACCCTCGCCCGGCAAAGTTGACGATTGTGCAGACCATTTGCCGCTTCCTTGAGACAGCCTTGAGAGGAAAAGGCGCCGGCGAAAGACTTGGGCGCCACAAGGCGCAAATCGGTTAAGTCCCGCCGTCGGCGACCGATAGAAATGATGTGAGCGTTGCCAATGCAGATACGACCAGGCCGGCCCTTTCTTCGGCGGCGAATAACTTCAGCTGGCTGATCGCCAGCTTTCTTCAGAAGACGGCGGGAGTGGACCAAGGCGTCATCGTTTCGTCCGACGGCATCCTCATGGCCACAGCCCAGCTCGATCAGCGTTCAGCCGAGCGCGTTGCTGCGATCGTCACCGGCATGCGCAGTCTGGCCGACGGCGCCTCGTCGCTCCTGAACAAGGGAAGCCTGCAACGGGTCATTATCGAGATGGGTACGGCGTTCTTGCTGGTGGCCGCCATCAGCGACGGATCAGCGCTCGGCATCGTGTGCGATAAGCGGGCCGACCTCGGGCTGATTAGCTACGAGATGACACTGCTCGTTGACCGGGTCGGCACCCAGCTGACACCCGACCTCGTTACCGAACTCAAGCAGGCCTACAAAGTACACGGCGCCATTCGCTGAACGTTCGGAGGAAGAACTCGGCCGTAGCATGAGGAAGAGATGATTTTCCCTCCTGGCTCGCCCTCATGAACGCCCTCGACCTTTTCATCCTCGTCGGCCTTCTGGCGGCGGCGTTCTGGGGATGGGCCACCGGTGTTGCTGTTCAGGTCGCTGGCGGGATCGGCATCGTTGCGGGCTTCTGGCTGGGTGTGACGCTCGCACCGTTCGCCTCGGCTCGGGTGCACGACGCCGCAACCAAACTCATTCTCACTCTGGCGACTGTGGCCTTTTTCACCACGCTGTTCTCGACGGTCGGCCGGCGGCTGGGGCGACGAAGCGCAAAGGCGCTGCATCAGTGGCGGCTCGGCACGCTTGAGCGGGCGCTCGGGGTAGTCGTAGCGGTCGTGTTCACTTTGGCTACCTTTTGGGTCGTCGCCATCTCGTTGGCGGGCACGCCACTGATACCCCTTGGTCTGCTGATCAACCGTTCGGCCATTGTGCATCGACTCGACGCCGCGCTACCACCCGGACCAGCGGTGATGGCCCGCCTCGGACGACTCGCTGACCCGACCGGCCTGCCGCGGGTGTTCGCCGGGCTGGAGCCTCAATTCAGTGCCCCGGTCGTTGATCCCGACGTCGAGCAGGTGCAGGCGACGGCGCGACGCGCTCAGGCCTCAATGGTGAAGATCGAAGGGGCGGCCTGCGGCAGCGTCTTTGATGGGTCGGGATTCATCGCGGGCTCGGACCTGGTTCTCACCAATGCCCATGTCGTGGCGGGAGTGCGGTCGCCGGTGGTCATCGACAGCAGCGGCCGTCACCCAGCCACAGTCGTGGGATTCGAGCCGAATGTCGACATCGCCGTTCTTCGGGTGAACGGTCTCGCTGCCAAGCCATTGGCTCTGGCCGGGGTCGATGCCCAGCGCGGTGCAACGGGTGCGGTGCTGGGCTTTCCTGGTGGCGGCCCGATGAGAGTAGGCGGCGCCGCGGTACGCAGCGCGCTTCCCGCTGTTGGGCGCGATATCTACGGCGAGCATCTGACCACACGCAATATCTTCGAACTCCAGGCCATCATCCGACCCGGCAATTCTGGGGGGCCGTTCGTGCTGCTCAACGGTGAGGTCGGCGGCGTGGTATTCGCCCGGTCAACGTCCGACGACGCCATTGGGTACGCGCTCGCCCCCAGTGAAGTCACTCCCTTGCTCGATGCGGCTCACGGCC
This sequence comes from Acidimicrobiia bacterium, assembly GCA_043744155.1. Lineage (GTDB taxonomy): Bacteria > Actinomycetota > Acidimicrobiia > Acidimicrobiales > Ilumatobacteraceae > JANMCE01. The sequence continues at coordinate 4,956 of JAYTVF010000385.1, forward strand.
AGGTGGCCGCCGTATCAACCGGGCCTTGCACCCACTCATAGCGGAGTCGTGACCGCGAACAATGGAGGCGACGCCGGGAATCGAACCCGGATAGAGGGCTTTGCAGGCCCTTGCCTAAACCACTCGGCCACGTCGCCAACACACGCTCCCGAAGGAGTCGGCACGACAGCCTAGCGCGCTGTGCTGCTGTCGTCCGATCCTTTCATGTTGCGACCGGAAGTACTCCTCCAGCGGGTGCCGTGCGCCGAGCGTTGGTCAGCAACACCAGGCCAGCGCCATCGACGAGTACGTCGGTGTTGGGGCAGTCTCCCCCGTTGGGGAAACTGGTGCGCACCGTGGCAGGGCGCCGTACCGTGCCGGCTGCGGTTCGGGCCTCGAAGTCCGACCATCGCACCATTGTCCTCGGATCACCGCAACTGGCAAAGACCTCGGCCCACACGACAAATCCACCGAGGCGCTCTCCCCCCGCGTGCAGAGTACGTACGTGCTGGACACGACCGGTATGCAGGTCGGTAACCTCACCTCGCCAGCCGTCTCGGGCGCGACTGACACCGAAGCGATACGGCACGGCCTCCTTCCAGGCGAAATCGCGCGTATTCACGTCGTTCGGACGGCTTGGCAGCGGCGAATGCGAACCCTCCAAAATCGAGGTCACATCGGCGACATTCGAATAGCCGCCCCAGTTTACCGCTCGATTGTTGGGATGGTTCGGGTTCCACTGCAAACCAATATGGGCGCTTCCGGTCGAGCGCTCTCCATCGAGGAAGCTCACCTGGAACGCCCAGAAATACAGCTTGTCCACCGTGGGCGCCTGCAAGACCTCGACAGTGGCTGATGCCTCGACAAACGGTTCATTTCCCTGCAGTTCTTGCCACCACAGATGAAATGACGATACGCCGTGAAGGGGTTCAGCCTGCTGCGGCGGCGCGCCTAACGGTCGCAGTAGCCGCGACAAGAAACCTTGCACCGTGTCTCCTTTCGAACCCCCCGGTGGGAGATGTTAGCCATCCTTCGGCCGCGCCGTTTGAAACCTTAGGGGCGAGGGCAATCGAGCGCGCACAGGACACCGTTGCGACCAAGCGTCTACCCTCACAGGTACCACTGGCCTCAAGGGATCCCGCTTGTGCTCACGCCCCTCACCTCCCCACCCACTCCTGACTTTTATTGCTACGACTGGACCTCACTGTCGACAGCCACACTGACCGATAACACCGTTCGCGTCACGTGGGTCGATGGCGTCGTCCTCGACTGCTATTCGTTGTGGCTTGCCGAGAACAGTGTCGGTCTCGGTATTGAACCCACCACGCGTGAGGGCATGATCGATCCTGCGGATCTCCCTTCCCCCGACGCGCTTCGCGCCGTGGCGGTCGGGGTTGATGGCGAGTTGCTCCTCACCTGGGACCGATACGCGGCTACATCCATTCACCCGGGCTGGCTTCGCCACGTGGCCGAACGACGACATGAGCCGAGCCACGGCATCGGTCCGGTCGAACGCTGGGACAGCACAACTGTTGGAGAACCACCGACTCTCGATGGAACCGACGTGCTCAGTGACCCGGCTGTACTTCGCCGGTGGCTCAGCCTGATGGCGACATTTGGTTTAGCGAGGCTGCGCAACACGCCGGTGACTTCGGAATTCGTCGGTGACTTGGCCCGGGCCATTGGGCCGATCCGCGACACCAATTTCGGCGATGTCTGGGATGTGAAGGCGAAGTTGAACGCCGATAGCACGGCGTATACCGGGCTGAACCTGGGCCAGCACACCGACTTACCGACTCGTGAGACGCCGCCCGGCTTTCAGTTTTTGCATTGCATCGAGAATTCCTGCAGCGGCGGTTGGTCACGGATGACCGACGGGCTTGGCGTCGTCGCCAGACTCGCCGCCGACTTTCCCGACGACCTCGAGGCATTACGCACCCTACGCTGGGTGTTCTTCAACCGCTCCCGGAATGCCGATCACCGCTGGTGTGCCCCGATGATTGAGGGCGGTGAGCACGGCGAGCCACTGACCATTCGGGCCTTTTACCCGGTGCGCGGATTTCCCGATATGGACGCAGTCGACGTGCCGCGCGCCTACGCCGCGATGCGCAGATTCTCGCAGATTGCCCACGATCCCGGTCTGCAAATTCGCTACCCATTTGCCCCCGGCGACATCGTCGGTTTCGACAACAGGCGGGTGTTGCACGGCCGCGATGCCTTCGATCCAGGGGCAGGCAACCGCCACTTGAGAGGCACCTACATCGACCACGACGACGTGTATTCGCGCCTTCGCATTCTCAACCGACAGTTCGAACAGGGAGTTTTTTCGTGAGTTCCGTTTTCATCACCTGCGCGGTAACCGGTAGCGGCGACACCGCCGGCAAATCCGACCAGGTTCCTGTGACGCCTGAGCAGATCGCCACCAATTGCATCGATGCAGCCAAGGCGGGTGCCGCGATCGTGCATATCCACGTGCGCGACCCCTCCACCGGTGGGCCAGCGCGCGAGGTTGGGTTGTACGCCGAGGTCGTCGAGCGCATCCGCTCGTCGTCAACCGATGTCGTGATCAACCTGACCGCGGGCATGGGTGGCGATCTCACCCTCGGATCGGTGGAGGAGCCTCTGCCCCTGAACCCGGTCGGCACCGATATGGCTGGCGCGTCAGAGCGACTCGATCACGTGCGACTGCTGAAGCCCGAGATATGTACACTCGACTGCGGCTCGATGAACTTTGGCCACGGTGATTACGTGATGACGAATTCCACCTCGATCTTGTGGGAGATGGCACGCCAGATCCAGCAGTTGGGCGTTCGGCCCGAAATCGAGGTGTTCGACACCGGTCACCTCTGGCAGGCCAAGAGCCTGGTCGATGCTGGTCTCATCGATGACCCGGTGATGATCCAGATGTGTATGGGCATCCCGTGGGGCGCACCGGCCGACCTCAACACTTTTATGGCAATGGTGAACAACGTGCCCGACCACTGGGTGTTCAGTGCCTTCTCGATCGGTCGCCAGCAGCTGCCCTATGTGGCGTTGGCTGCCATCGCCGGGGGCAATATCCGAGTCGGGCTGGAAGACAACCTCTACCTCGACCGTGGGCAGCTGGCATCGAATGCCAACCTGGTGACCCGAGCGGTCACCATCGCGGAGAATTTGAACTATTCGATCATGGGACCCGACGAGGTTCGGGCCAAACTGAAGTTGACCAAGCATGGTTGAGGGCCTACCGACCTCTGCCGCCGTCATCGGGTGCGGCGTGATCGGCAGCGGTTGGGCGGCGCGATTGTTGCTGCTCGGCGTGCCGGTAAATGCGTTCGATCCCTCCCCCACCGCCCCGCAGATACTGCGAGAGGTTTTGGCCAACGCCACGGCTGCCTGGGAGCAACTCGGTTTACCGACCGACAACATCGGATCACTGAGCATGTGCGGGTCGATTGACGAAGCGGTAGCCGACATCGACTTCGTGCAGGAAAACGTGCCTGAACGTCTTGAACTGAAGCACGCCACGCTGGCCGCCATCTCGGCCGCCGCGCCGCCTGGGGCGCTGATCGCGTCGTCCACTTCAGGGTTCAAGCCGACCGTGTTGGCCACCTCGGTGCAGCATCCGGATCGACTCGTCGTGGCACATCCGTTCAACCCCGTCTACCTGCTGCCGCTCGTCGAGATCGTCGGCGGTGCCGATACCAGCCTGGGCACTATCGACCGGGCCATGAGCCTCTACCGGGCCATTGGGATGCACCCGTTGCATGTGCGAGTAGAAATCGATGCTTTCATCGCCGACCGGCTACTTGAAGCGGTGTGGCGAGAAGCCCTGTGGCTCGTCAATGATGGTGTGGCCACCACGGAGGAGATCGACGACGCCATCCGATACGGATTCGGGCTTCGATGGGCGCAGATGGGCCTCTTCGAGACCTACCGAATCGCCGGCGGCCAGGGCGGTATGCGCCACTTCATCGGCCAGTTCGGCGAATGCCTTTCGTGGCCATGGAGCAAACTCACTGATGTACCCGAGCTGACCGACGCCCTCATCGACAAGATCGCCGAGCAGTCCAATCAGCAGTCGGGCATGCACGACATCAGAGATCTCGAGCGCCTACGCGACCGGAACCTGGTATCGATCCTGCGAGCCCTCGAGGCCAATCGATGGGGTGCCGGAGCCACCGTGGCCGACCTGCGCGAGCGAACGAGCTAAGACATGGGCAGCCCCGCCGGATGGACCCCCTTCGACCGCCCGGGCGGACCAGACGGGAGAGACGTGTCACCACTGACCGAGCAACTAAGCTCTCGACTACCCGGGCATTCCCTGCCTGGACCTCTCTATTGCGATTCGTCCGCCTTCGCGCTTGACCTCGAACACGTGTGGTACCGGGAGTGGGTCTTCGCCGTGAACGCCTGTGAGCTTGTGCTATCGGGTGACTTCGCAACCGTGACCATCGGGGCTTACAGCCTGCTGGTCATCCGAGGTGCCGACGGGGTCATCCGTGCGTTGCACAACGTCTGTCGTCACCGTGGCGCCCGGCTCTGCGATGACCCGAGTGGCACGCTGAGAAGCCGCATCGTATGTCCGTATCACCAGTGGAGCTACGCCCTCGACGGCAGCTTGGCTCGTGCCCGGTCGATGGGCTCTGACTTCGACACCTCGACCCACGGGCTCGGTCAGGCGGCCTGTGCGGATATCGGCGGCATGATCTTCGTATGCGTCGCCGATCAGCCACCCGACATCGGGCCAATGCGCGCGACGATCGAGCCCTATCTGGCGCCCTTCGACCTTCGCCACGCCAAGGTCGCCTGCGAAACAACCACCCTGGAGCATGGAAACTGGAAGCTCGTGATGGAGAACAATCGGGAGTGCTATCACTGTCGCAGTCATCACCCCGAGCTCTGCGTTGTGTTTCCGGTGACACCGCTGCATTCCGGGGGCGGCTCCGAGGCCGAGGTCGCGGCCATGCGTGCGCTGATCGAGCGATGCGAGTACGCCGGCCTTCCCGGACGTTACATGGCGGCCGCCGATCATCAGTACCGCGTGATGCGCATGCCGTTTCTTCCGGGCACCGCGTCGATGACCATCGACGGCCAACCGGCCGTGCAACGACGGTTCGCATCGTTGCCCGACTTCGAAATCGGCGATGTGCTGCTCTACCACTACCCCTCGACCTGGAATCACTTCGTCGCCGATCACGCCGTCACTTTTCGTATTCTGCCCATCAGCCCGACCCAGACCGAATTGCGAACCACCTGGCTCGTGCCCAACGATGCCTTGGCCGGTATCGACTACGAGGTCGACAACCTCAGTGCCGTCTGGCGGGCTACGAACCTGCAAGACACCACACTGGTCGAACGGGCGCAGCGCGGCGTCTCATCGCCCGCGTACCGACCGGGCCCGTACTCGGCCATCGAAGAAGAAGGTGTCATCCAGTTCGTCGACTGGTACACCGAGACCGTGCTCTCCCGATCCAAGGCAAAGGCCCGCCCAGATGGATGACCCGCTACTCACACCCTTCGTACTGAAGCATCTGACACTGCGGAACCGGGTGTTCTCGTCCGCGCACGAGCCCGCCTATGCACACGACGGTCTGCCCAAGGACCGCTATCGCCTGTACCACGAGGAAAAGGCCAAGGGCGGTATCGGCCTCACTATGACGGCCGGTTCCGCTGTTGTTGCCGAAGACAGCCCTCCAGCTTTTGGCAACCTGCATGCCTACGACGACGAGATCGTGCCGTGGATCCAGCGCCTGACCGACGGCGTGCACGCCCATGGAGCGGCGGTGATGATTCAGATCTCCCACCTCGGTCGAAGAACAGGCTGGGCGCAGGACGACTGGTTGCCTGTCGTGGCCCCCTCGCCAGTGCGCGAAGCCGCGCACCGAAGCATCCCGAAGGAGGCCGAAGACTGGGACATAGAACGCATCATCGCCAAATACGCCGACGCGGCCGAGCGCATGAAAGCCGGCGGTATGGACGGCATCGAGGTCGAGGCCTACGGTCATCTGCTGGACCAATTCTGGTCGCCGCTGACCAATCGACGCACCGATGATTATGGCGGCACGCTGGCCAATCGCACCCGTTTCGCAACAGAAGTGTTGACCGCCATTCGGCACCGGGTCGGCCCCGACTTCCTGGTCGGCGTGCGCATGGCTATCGATGAGACGCTGGCCAACGGCATTGACACGCCGACCGGACTGGTGATTCTCCAAGCGTTCGAGGCGGCAGGCCTGGTCGACTTCGTGAACGTGATTCGAGGCTCGATCGCCACTGACGTCGACTTGAGCCACGTGATCCCGATACACGGCATGCCGTCGGCTCCTCACCTCGACTTCTCTGGCGCGGTCCGGGCCTCGACGGCGCTGGCGGTGATGCATGCGGCCAAGATCGACGATGTGGCCACCGCTCGGCACGCCATCGCCGAGGGCAAGCTCGACCTGGTCGGCATGACGCGAGCCCACCTGGCCGACCCACATATCGTGCGAAAGCTAGCGTCCGGCCGGGCCGCGGAGATAAGACCCTGCGTCGGGGCCACCTACTGCCTCGATCGCATTTACGAATCCGGCGAGGCGCTCTGTATCCATAATGCCGCCACGAGCCGAGAGGTTGAGATGCCGCACGACATCTCGCGCTCCCCCCATGCTCGCCGGGTCGTCGTCGTGGGTGCTGGCCCGGGTGGGTTGGAGGCGGCTCGTGTTGCCGCCGAGCGCGGGCATGGCGTTGTGGTGCTCGAGGCGATGCCCAAGGCGGGCGGTCAGGTGGCCCTCGCCGCCCGGAATCCGCGCCGGCGAGACCTCATTGGCATTGTCGAATGGCGGCTGAGCGAGCTGGCGAGGCTGGGCGTCGAGGTGCGTTACGACAGCTATGCCGAGGCTGACACCGTCATGGCGCTGCAACCCGACGTGGTGATCATCGCGACCGGTGGCCTGCCCCAGATGCCCGAACTTGATTGGGGTGCCGAGCATCTCGTCTCCAGTTGGGATGTGCTTACCGGTGATGTCCGCCCCAGCGGCGAGGTGTTGTTCTTCGATGACAATGGCACCCATTCGGCCATGTCGGCCGCAGAGATGATGGCCCGGTCGGGCGCATCCCTGGAGATCGTGACGCCCGAACGGATGCTTGGCGTCGAGGTGGGCGGCATGAACCATGTGCCGTACGCCCGAGCGTTCAACGAGACCGATACCCGTATTTCGCTGAACCAACGCGTGATGTCGGTTCGTCAGGAGGGAGCGAAGTGGTGTGTAGAGATTGGCAGCGACCACTCGCCCCATCGCTCCGTTCGCCATGTCGACTGGGTGATCGCGGACAACGGCACCGCAGCTAACGCCGGGCTCTACTTCGATCTGAAGCCGCTATCGTCGAACCTTGGCGCGGTCGACTACGGCGCGCTTATCGACGGGCGCCCACAGCGGTTGATGCGAAACCCCGATGGAGCATTCCAGCTGTTCCGCATCGGCGATGCCGTCTCCAGTCGAAATATCCACGCCGCCATCTTCGACGCGCTGCGACTGGTAAAGGACCTCTAGCGGGTGGCGAGTGACCTTCCCTCGTTTCCGGGACTGTTAACCGCTGATCTTGACGCGTACGAACAGCCAGTGCGCGGTCCCGCCGGTCGGGCACGGGCGGTCGTGCGACCTCAAACCGTCGCCGAGGTGCAAGACGTACTGCGCTGGGCCATTGCTGAACAAGTTCCAGTGCTTCCTCAGGGAGCCAATACCGGGTTGGTGTCCTCATCGACCCCAGACTGGTCGGGCTCGGTGGTGGTGCTCTCGACTGAGCGGATGAACCGCATTGTACGACTTGATCCCGTCGAGCGGACGGCCACCCTCCAAGCGGGCGTGCGACTCTCCACTCTCAATGCCGCCGCTGGAGCCCACGGTTTGTATCTGCCAATCGATCTCTCCGCCGACCCGGCCCTCGGTGGCATGGTGTCGACCAATACGGGAGGCACTCGAGTGCTCCGTCACGGTGCGCTGCGTCATCACGTGCTCGATATGCAGCTGGTGACCGCCGACGAGCACACCAGCGTGCTCGGTGGAGACCGCGCGGTACGCAAGGATTCCCGGGGCGTCGACTTCGCACAAATGTGCATCGGCGCCGGCGGAACGCTGGGTGTCGTCACTGAGGTCACGCTCATGCTCACGCCATTGCCGACCGAGCGTTCGACTTGGTGGGTCATGTTGATGCCGGGTCGCGAAGTCGATCTGCTGGCGTACCTGGAACAAGCCGACATCGGGCTCAGCGCCTTCGAGCTCGTTTCGGCCAACGCACTACTCGGCGCGGCAAAATCTGCCGCTGCTGTTCGACTGCCGTTCCCGGAACTGGCACACGGCGGCGCGGCCGCGCTCATCGAGGGCGAGGGGCCAAATGCCACGTCACATCGTGTGGCCGCCACCTTGGCGCGTGCAGCAACAGACGAAC
>JAYTVF010000386.1:0-13330 GCA_043744155.1 Acidimicrobiia bacterium
CCGCCGGGATTTCTCCCCGACTGGCGAGACGGAAGCGGGCGGAGTTAGGGCTGTCCATCTTGCCGACCGGAAGACTGCAGGTGAGCGCATCACCAAGGAATTTCATGTGCTTTTTGTCGCCTCGGCGCTCCTTTCGAGTGTGAGCATTGGCGTGGGCGTTAGGCGCCCTTGAGTTCTGCGGTGCCGCGGGTACGGACCCGGGCGTAGTTCTCGGCGTTCCAAATCTCGACCCGGTCATACGAGCCAGCCACGATCACTTTGGCTCCCGTTTCGAGCGTCGCAAAGTCACGAAGGTCGCGATCCACATTGATCCGACCCTGTGCGTCGACGGGGACTTCGATGGTGTTGTGAGCCAGGGTGCGCCATGCATCTCGGCTCAACTCGCCACGCTTCATCTTGTCCGTCGCCTCCTTCGCCATGTCTTCAAATTCATCTCGGGTGAATACGTCAATGCACCCGTCACTACCGAAGGCCAAGAAGCAAGACGGTTCAAACCTCGGGCGATACATGGACGGCAACGCAACGCGACCTTTTGGGTCGAGCTGGCGCTCATGCCGACCAACGAACACTCGTCGTTCTCCTTCTACTTCTTGTATCCATCAGGGAACCATTCGGATCCCCACAAGCCCCCACTATGCATGGGTCTTTTCCCCCTGTCAACCCACTTCGCGCCACTTAGAACCACAGTAAAACTCTTCTCAAACAGGTGTTCGCTCACCGGTTTCATAAACTGGAACACCTGTTCTTGCTCAAGAACGCGCCAGACGGGGAATTTGCCGCTATTTCGGCGGCTTCAGAGCAACTTCAGGAACTTTCTGACTTCCAGAGCCCTGGCAGGCGGACCCTTGACCATCGCCGCCGTTGCCCGCCGAGCGAATTGTCAAGATTTATCGATGCGACGGATCAGTGGTCGCGTAGGTACGTCAAAAATCGATCAAGGACGGTTTCCAGGGGCTCGGGACACATCCCCACCCCTTTTTGTAGTGATGTCGCCAACGAATCACGCTCGACCGGGTCGAGGTGGAGCAAAGTGGGGAGAAGCTTCGGATCCATTGATGCATAGAGCGCGCATTGAAAACGCGCACCCGCTCGCGTGCGCCGTTGGCTGACACCCACGACCTTCTTCGCCCCGACGAGCACCTCACCCGGGCCGATACCGGCAAAGCAGACGAGCTTGGACCAAGGCGTGACCACCATGCCATCACGATGCACGGCGGCGCCATGGCCGATGACAGCCGCCCATACCTCCCCCAGCCAGTGGCTCGCACGCCCGATGTCGTCGTGCCACAGTCCGTCGCCCGCCGGGATCACCACGTCAAGCCAAAGCACCTCACCCGGGACCAACAGCACCACCCCACCCCCACTATGCCGACGAACCACCTCGATGTCGGCGGGCAGAGGCTGCGCCAGGATGTCATCGCGTTGCGAAGATCCAAGCACGAGCGCCGATTCGGTGAGGTCATGGATCCAGACCGATCTCTCAATTGGTTCAGGAAGCGGGCGAGCGTGGAATAAGGCTGCCGAACCCCGTGATCGCTCAACGCGCCAGGTCACCGGTGCGCGGCCACCGATCGACGCCACGCCTTGCACCATGACAAATACGAGATGACATCGATGGCCACCAGCGCGTGATCGACGTCACCATATTGAGTGACGGCTCGAAACTGAAGATAGAGCGGATCAGGCAGCGGGTTACCGGGGAAACGCCAGCCGGACGGAACCAGGGTTGCCGCCTGGCGCACCGCGGTCGACCAGAGAGTTGGGCGCAGGGCAATGGCCCAAGCAGATCGGCCCACGCCCGCGGGCTGGCGGGTCATCGAGGTTCCTTCGGGAGGCCGAGTACCATCTCGCCGAGAATATTGCGCTGAATTTGGCTGGTACCGGCGTAAATCGTGCCGGCGCGAGCGTTGAGGAAGACCCCATGCCATGACGCAGAGTCATTAGGGGCGCCGACGTCATCGGTCTGAAAGGCGTTACTCGGCCCTCGACCCGTCGGGACCATGGCGTCGGCACCCAAGATGTCCATAGCCAACTCTGTAACGACGAGGTGGTACTCGCTCCAGAACAACTTGAAGGTCGAGCCCTCGGGGCCTGGATGGCGGCCTTGGAGAAATCCGGTCAGCGTACGCATTCCGAGGTACCGCATGATTTCTACCTGGCTATGGCACCACGCCAGTCGCTGTCGAAGAACCGGGTCGCCGATGCGGCCACGGTCGCGGGCCAACTGCACGAGCCGATTCAGTTCGTCTCGATAGCGGATCGGCACGGTGGCTGCCGCTTCGCCCCGCTCGTAGCCGAGCAACGTCATGGCCACGCCCCACCCGTTGTTGACTCCTCCGACGACGTTCTCCTTCGGGCAGACCGCCTCGGAGAAAAAGACCTCGTTGAACTCGCTCTGGCCAGAGATCATGCGGATCGGTCGCACCTCGACACCGGGCTGCTTCATCGGGACGAGCAGGAACGAGATTCCTTTATGTTTGGGCGCGTCGACATCGGTGCGAGCAAGAACAAAGATGTGATCGGCCAAATGGCCAGCCGAAGTCCAGATCTTCTGCCCACTTATGACCCATTGGTCTCCATCGAGTACCGCTCTACAGCCAAGTGAACCGAGGTCCGAGCCGGCATTCGGTTCGGAATATCCCTGGCACCAGGTGTCGGCCCCCGACAGGATTCTGGGCAAGAAGTGCTGCTTTTGTTCCTCGGTCCCCCACTGCAACAAAGTGTTGCCCAGCATTTGAATACCAAAGGTATCGTTCGGGCCGCCGGTTGGTACGCCGACGCGTACGAACTCCTCGGCGATGATGAGTTGTTCGAGGGCTGAGCGGCCCCCCCCGCCAAACTGCTGGGGCCAACTGGCGGCGAGCATGCCGTGCTCGGCCAACGTCTCGCGCCACTTCATCATCCACGGATGGGTGTCCTCCAGCGCGAGTTGCCCGAAACCGCGCCAGTCCGCAGGGAGCTGCGAAGCAAGAAACGCTTGGATCTGCGCACGAAACGGCGCCGCTTCGGGAGGAAACGTTGGCTGCATGGTTCGCACGCTACTGGTCACGACGTTGCTTCGCTTCGGCCGTCGCCTAGCCTGTGGTGTCAATGACGGTTTCATCGCCAGCCACAGTGAATAACGGTGACGCGCCCGCCACGTTTTCGGAGCTGTTTGCGGCCATTGCCGCCAACGTCGAGCGGGTCATCCAGGGCAAGCGGGAGGTCGTGGAACTCGCGCTCATCTGCATGCTCGCCGAAGGCCATCTCCTTCTAGAGGACGTTCCCGGGGTCGGCAAGACCAGCCTGGCCAAGTCTTTGGCGGCTTCATTGGCATGCACCTGGAAGCGGGTGCAGTTCACGCCCGATGTGTTGCCGACAGACGTCGTGGGGGTCACGATCTGGAATAGGGGCAAGGACGTTTTCGAATTTCGTCCCGGCCCCGTGTTCGCCAACCTGGTGCTGGGTGACGAGATCAATCGAGCCTCCCCCAAGACGCAGTCAGCGCTGCTCGAGGCAATGGAGGAAGGCCAGGTCACCGTCGATGGCACCACCTATCCCCTAAGCCAACCGTTCATGGTGATCGCCACGCAAAATCCAGTCGAACACGAGGGCACCTATCCGCTTCCCGAGAGTCAGCTCGACCGTTTCTTGATGCGAGTGTCGCTGGGTTACCCGGGTCGTCAGGCTGAGATCGACATTCTGGGTGTGCACGCCTCGAGCGGCACCCTTCCCGATCTGCGCCCCGTTGCCACCTCTGGCCAGATTCAAGCCATGGTTCTCGCCGTTCGTCAGGTGCATGTCGCACCGGCTCTGAAGTCATATCTCGTTGACATCGCCGAGGCCACGCGACGGCATCCGGGCATTCTCCTCGGGATGTCGCCGCGCGCCACGCTGTCGTTGATGCGTGCGAGCCGCGCTCGAGCTGCCGCGGCAGGTCGTACATATGTGATACCCGACGACGTGAAGGCGTTGGCCGAACCCGTGCTTGCTCATCGTTTGGCCCTGTCGGCTGAGGCCCAATTGGCGGGCGCAACGCAAGCGCTCCTTTTGGCCCAGGTCTTCGCGTCCGTGCCTGTCCCAACGGGGAAGTAGTTGCTCACCCGCCCCGGCTGGCTGACGCTGCTCGCTGCAGTCATCGCTGCCATCGCCGGCCGCGTTTTCGCGGTACTCGAACTTTTCATCGTCGCCGCGGTGTTGGCTGCGCTGGTCGCCGCGTGCCTCACGTGGGTGCGGCTTACCGCGGTTCGTCTTCGTGTGAGCCGAGTGGTGAGTCCGGCCAAGGTACACATGGGCGAGGCAACCAAGGTCGAGGTCACCGCGACCAACACCGGCACGACGCGTACCCCGGTGCTGCATCTGTCCGATCCGGTGGCCGGAACCCGAGGCGCCCGGCTTCACCTGGCCCCGCTGGCCGCCGGTGAGCGGGCGCAGGCGGCCTACCGGCTGCCGACCGATCGTCGGGGCATCCTTCACGTCGGTCCGCTCGGTATCGAGATCGCCGATCCCTTCGGGTTGGCCCACCGTCGGGCCACTGCCGCTCCGCTTGAAAGCGTCACGGTCTTCCCCCATGTCGACACCATTCGCGTTCCGTCGCTTGGCGGCGATGAAGACCCCCACGGGGCAGCCATCCAGACCAACAAATTGGGTCAGACCACGGATGAGTTCTTTTCCCTACGCGAATACGTGCGCGGCGACGACATGCGCCGGGTGCATTGGAAGTCAACGGCGCGATCAAACGAGCTGATGGTGCGCCAGGACGAAACCCCGTGGCAGGATCGCACTACCGTCGCCTTCGACCTACGCCCCGGGCGAAGTGCCGATGCACGTGCGTTCGAGCGGGCCGTTTCCGCAGCGGCGAGCGTCGTCGCCGCCGGATTTCGCCAGCGGCACATTGTTCGGCTGGTAAGTACCGATGGCTTCGATTCGGGGGCCGCATCCGGGCTCGGTCAGTCCGATTCCCTCCTCGGCTATCTGGCCGGGGTGCACCCAGCCGCCGCAACGTCGGGCGCACCACCGTTTGATCAACTCACCCGGTCGGCCCAAGGTGGCCTGCTCGTGATTGTGACCAGTGCGTGGTCCGACGAGCAGATGTCGACTTTTGTCCGTCTGCGCGGAGATTTCCGTCGGATTGTGCTCGTCAGCGCAACGGGCTCAGCTCCGCTGGGGATGCCCCGCAATATGATGTTCGTCGACGCTGGTGGCGAGCTCGAATTCCCCGCGGCGTGGCTTTCGGCGCTCGGCCGTAGCGCGCCGAAGGCGGCCCTGGCGTGACCGGGCAGGTAGATTCGGCTTCGCAGCCAGCCATGCTGGTTTGGTCGGAGTTGGCCCTGGCCGCCTGCACTATTGCTGCCATCATTGGATTGGCCAGAGTCTTCAACGGTTGGACATTTCTGCCTGCGTTGCTCGTGGCGGGCGTTGGATCGCACCTTCTCTCTCTCGTCGGGCGGCGTCTTGGCTTACCGGCCGTGGTCAGCCTCATCGTCTCGTTGCTCGGCGGATCCGTCACCGTTGCCCTGATGTTCTACAAAAACACGACGTGGTTGGGGCTACCAACCTCAGCCACATGGCACGGCGCCCGCACAGATCTGCTCGATGCGGCCAAACTCTTCCCGAGTCAGGTGCCGCCGGTCTCGGCTGAGGGCGGATTCTTGCTCGCAGCCGTGGCCGCCACCTGGCTACTGGCCTTCCTGGCTGACTCGCTGGCCTACCGGGCCAAGAGCTCGCTAGAGGCGGTCTTGCCTAGCGGAGTGCTGTTCATCTTCGCATCGGCCATCTCGACCCATCATCTGCGGATGCAATCGTCGATGCTGTGGCTCATCTGCGGCTTGCTTTTCGTACTGAGCCATCGATCATTCAAGCAACTCCAAAGCCCCGGTTGGCTGACGGGCCACCGCCGAGGTGCCTCTGTGGCCGTCGCCAAGGGGGGTGTGGTGCTGGGTTCGGTCGCTCTCGCCCTCGGCGCTCTGGTCGGCCCGCGACTGCCCGGTTCGCATGAGAAAGCTCTCGTTCGCACGAGCCGCCCCGGCGACAGCACGGTTTTCGCTATTAGCCCCTTGGTCGAGATCAAGAAGCGCTTGTCCAGTCGTAGCACCGCCGAACTCTTTTCCGTACGGTCTGACGTGAAGACCTACTGGCGCATCACCTCGTTACCCGATTTTGATGGCGGGCAATGGTCATCGGATCTAAAGCAGGGAAACGCTCGGGGCACGCTCGGGCGCCCGGCCACCCAGGTTGCTGAGCGCACCATACATGCCTCGTTCGCGATTGGGGCGCTGGGGAGCATCTGGGTGCCAGCACCGTTTCTTCCCATAAAACTCAACAATCCCAAGCTCGATGGCGGCACCAAGTTCGACCGCGACACCGCCACCGTGCTCGTTCCAGGTGAACTTCGAAAGAATGATACCTACGAGATCATTGCCCAGACGCCGGTCGTGGATCCGGCGGCGCTGCGCCAGGCCAGTCAGGCTGCGCCGACATCGGTCGATCCACGATACTTCGCGTTGCCGACCGATTACCCCGACAGCCTGCGAAAGATAGCCAAGGATCTCACGGCCAACGCTCCCACCGGCTTCGACAGGGCGCTTGCCCTGCAGAACTGGTTCCAAACCCAGTTCGTTTATGATCTAGGGGTCGATCCAGGCCAGCGCACCGGTGACATCGAAGAGTTTTTGTTGTCTCGCCGCGGTTACTGCGAACAATTCAGTGGCACCTTCGCGGCCTTCGCCCGCTCCGTCGGCTTGGCAGCACGGGTCGCCGTGGGCTTCACGCCGGGCACACTGAAGGAGGACGGCCTCTACCATGTGCAGGCACTGCATGCGCACGCTTGGCCTGAAGTCTATTTCGACGGCATCGGCTGGCTTGCGTTCGAACCGACGCCGGGCCGCGGCAACCCAACCGCCGAGAGCTATACCGGTGTTGCGGCCCAGCAGGCCGACGAAGCCCCGGCTCCCACCACCGTCGCCGCAAGCACAACCTCGATAGCATCCGCGTTCACCACGACAACCAGTTTCCTCAACCGCATCCCGGACGAGCCTCTGGCCACCCCGGTGCCCATCGCCCGATCATCGTGGCATCGTTACCGCACGGTCTTGATGGTGCTTGCCGCAGCGGCGTTCATCGTGCTCTATCCGCTGGCCCTTCGCCGGATCGACCACCGACGTTGGCGCCGCCGCCGCCGCCACGCCCGTCACAACACCGACAAATTGGCTGTTTCCTGGTATCGAACGACCGACGTACTGCGCCATCACGACGTTGCCCCGCTGGGCGGTGAAACGCCGCTCGCCTTCGCGGACCGCGTGTCGGACACATTGGTACTCCCCCGCGACCTGCTGCCGACACTGGCCGATGCGGTCACACGTGCAACCTATGCCGGAGAAGAGCCCACGGACCGTCAACTACGAGACGCCGAGCGTGTTCCCTTGAGAATGCTGGCTCTGCTCGAACAGCGACTCACCCAGCGAAGGCGCTTACGGCATCTGTTCGATCCGCGTCCGCTGTTCAAGCAGCTACCGGGCGACAAACCCAGGCAACGCCGATTCGGTTCGTAGGCCAAACCGAACTCGGCGACCGTTCGCTTGGCATGTGTTCCATACAAAAGGCAACCAGAATCTTGCGCTGATTCGGGCCGATTGGGTGGGAACCGAATACGTCAGTCGTCGGTGTCGGTCGAACGTGTACTGCCAGCCTGCCGAGCGCCACGCATTTTGCCAGCGACCTGCTCAAAGCCGGCTCGACCGATCGCCCTAGCATTTTTGTCAATGATGAAAGCGGCGCTGAGCATGACGAGAAAGCCGACGAAAGCAAGCGCCAGATGCACACCTAGCATGGCCACCAAGAAGCACAGACCGGCCAACAGCATCAGCGAGGCCCACACAATGCGACGAAGCGCGTGCCGGTAGAGCGATGTCTGCCCGACGTTGGCTGCAAATTCCGGGTCAGATTCGTAAAACTGCTGCTCTATCTGATGGAGGATGCGCTGCTCTTCTTCAGATAGCGGCATAACTCACTCCCAGGTGACCGACCATTGGCAACTGAGTTTAGTTTGCCACACCGGTTGCAAACTGACAACGCGCCTCGTCAAGCATCTGGTCCCCATTGCTGGTCGCCGGTCTTTTTCAGTCGCAGCCCCTGTTTTTCAACCAAACTGGCCGGACCGATGGCCGTTCGCCCAAACCGACTACGGATGCGGTCGATGGTGCGACTGGCGTCGTCCCAATTCGGTAGACCCGCATCATCCAGGCTGAGTTGCTTGGGTCCCTCCTCAGCTAACCCGGCAATGCTGATGCCGAGCAGTCTCACCCCCTGACCAATGTCGAGTTCGGCCAGAAGTAATCGCCCAACTGCGGTGATGTCCGGTCCGCTCGAAATGACCTCTGGGACCGACCGGGATCGGGTGAAGGTGGTGAAGTCCGCCAATCGCACCTTGAGCTGCACCGTTCTCCCACCGACACCGGACTGTCGTGCCCGAAAAGCCACCGCGTCGGCCATCCGCAAGAGCTCTCGATCAAGGGTGGCCAGATCAAAGAGATCGGCTGCGAAGGTTTGCTCGTGGCCGATCGACTTCACCGCGCGGCCCGGTTCGACCTCGCGGTCGTCGCGGCCGTTGGCCAGGTCATGCAGATGATGGGCATGCGCAATGCCGAGGGCAGAGACGAGCGTCGAGCGTGGTGTCTCGGCCAAGTCACCGATCGTGATCACACCGAGACGCTGCAGACGTTCAAGCGTCTTTGGACCAACGCCCCATAGCGCCTGTACCGGATGACGATGAAGAAAGCCGAGTACCTCCTCCGATCGCACAACAATCACGCCGGCGCCGGGCACCACACCCCGTGGGGTGACTTTGGGCTTAGCGGCCTCCGAACCCATCTTGGCCACCATTTTGCTCGGCGCCACACCGACCGAGCAGGTGAGGTCGAGTTCGGTCTGCACCGCCAGGCGAATGGTGTGGCCGATGGCTTCTCCAGAACCGAAGAGGCGACGCGAGCCGGTAACGTCGAGAAACGCCTCATCGAGCGAAATCGGTTCGATCAGCGGCGTGAACCGCGAGAAGATGGCGTGAACCTCATGGCTGACTCGGGTGTACAGGGCATGATCACCTGGCAAAATCACGGCCTGCGGGCAGACGCGTTGGGCTCGAACCGACGGCATGGCCGAATGCACGCCAAACCGACGCGCTTCGTAACTGGCTGCGGCGACAACGCCACGGGCACCGGTGCCGCCAACGATGACGGCGAGACCGTGCAGTTCAGGGCGGCGGCGTACTTCACACGCGACGAAGAACGCATCCATATCGACGTGCAGGATGGTCCGCTCCCGAGCATCGCTGTCCTTCACCTGAGGGTCATTCCACCATCAACCGCCGCCGGACCGGTTGGGCTTCCTGCGGCGCAGCAGCCGATCGCGCACACCCCAAAGAGTGACTAAAACCATGGCTTCGAGCACGATTTTACCGGACATCTTGGACGTACCGGCAGCACGATGGCCGAAGCGGATGGGCGCCTCGACCACACGACCGCCCGATCGGATGATCCGATAGGTCATTTCCACCTGGAACGCATAACCATCGGCTCGAATGGCGTCGAGGTCGATCTGCCTCAGTGCGTCAGCGGCGTAGGCGCGAAATCCGCTCGTCGAGTCATTAATGGCCAATCCCAGCACGGCGGCTGCATATCGATTGCCCCACCGAGACAGCCACGCCCGCTCTCTACTCCACTGCGGAATCGTGCCGCCGGGAACATACCGAGAACCAATGACCAGGTCGGCCGCCATAGGGATCAAGGCAATCAGGGCAGGAAGCGCGTCGGGATCGTGAGACAGATCCGCATCCATCTCGACCAAGATGTCGGCGCCTCGCTGCAAGGCATGTGAGAATCCGGCCAGGTACGCCGAGCCAAGCCCGAGTTTTCCTGCTCGCCGAAGCACCTCTACGCCGCCGATCTGATGGCCGATTTCCTCAGCAAGTTCCGCGGTCCCATCAGGGCTAGCGTCATCGACCAGCAAGATTTCCGCATCTGGCAGCGCCACGCGCACGCGACGAATGACGGTCTCGATGTTGTCGGCTTCGTTGTACGTAGGCAAGATCACGCAGACGCGCACATGTGTATCCTACTGGGCTCGCTCTGGTCGGCCCTCTGCCCGTTGATGCGACCTACACTTCGGGTGCATGGCACCGCCTACCCGCCCGCTCAGCGCACTTCCGTCACCACTGGCCCGGGCGTTGGCGTTTGCCGCCATTTGCCTTGGCGGCTTGGCCGGCGGATTGATCGGGGCTGGTTTCGTGCGCCTGCAATGCACCGGCGCCTGTGCAACACCCAAAGCCACCGGTGCGCTTGTAGGGTCGGTTTTACTGGCGCTTGGCACGTCGATCGTAGCCGTTTTGGTTTTGCGGGCGATGGGTGAATGGAACGCCGGCCGACCGCACGCCGACCGCAACGGGCGCCCCGGCTCACCCTAAAAGGCCGCCGGCTCGCCAAACGGGATCAAAACAGCGTTTCGGGCGCCGAATGAGCAAGAATGGCAACGATGGGAACCCGCATTCTGACGGTCGAAGACGACGAACGCATCCGCACCGCGGTCACGATGGCCCTCGAAGACGAGGGCTGGACGGTCGTGGAGACTGCGTCGGGTGAGGATGCGCTGAACGCTTTTCGAGCCGAACCCGCCGACGTCGTATTGATCGACATCATGCTTCCTGGCATGGATGGTTTCGAACTTTGTCGCGCCATCCGACGAAACAGTGACGTGCCAATCGTCATGGTGACGGCACGGGTCGACACGCACGACGTGGTGGCCGGACTCGAAGCTGGCGCCGATGACTACCTCACCAAGCCGTTTGCGCCCAAGGAGTTGTCGGCGCGAATTCGCGCGCTGTTACGGCGCGCCCGCCCCGCACAGCCCGGACATCACCGTCTGGTGTTCGGTGAGCTCGAGATTATTCCCGACGAGGGCAAGGTGCTGCTGCGCAAACAGGAGTTGCATCTCACCAAGACCGAGTTCCGCCTGCTCGTTGAGTTGGGGTCCAATCCGGGTCGGGTGTTTTCCCGCGAGACGCTTCTCGACCGGGTGTGGGGGTATGGCTATTTTGGTGATGGACGGCTCGTCGACGTGCACGTTCGCCGTCTTCGGATGAAGGTCGAATCAGACCCAGCCAACCCCCGCCATGTGGTCACCGTGCGCGGGCTCGGCTACCGCCTCGAGGGATAGTGCGCCACCCCGGCTCGTGGCTCAGCCGTCTTGATCGGCTCCGACCCCGGCGCCTTGGCCTTCGAAAGCGCATCACCCTGGTGTACTCACTGGGAGCATTCGTGCTGGCCGCGGTGCTCTCGGCCACGACCTTCGGGCTGACCCGATCGCTCTTGATCCGCCAGCAGGAGGAGGCCGCGATTCGCCAGGCGTACCAGAACGCCAACATCGTCAAGGATCGTTTGAGGTCGAACCCCGTAGGCGCGGACGAGATCATCAGAGATTTGCAGCCGCCCAATGGCACGAACTCGGTCATCCTCACGCGGGGCCAATATTCGGCACTGACGGTCGAATCTGGGCGCGCCGACATTCCACGCTCGCTCGTCGCTCGCGTGAACGACCAATTCATCGCGGCGCAGATGTTTACCTCGCGCCAGGGACGCAGCATGTTGATTACTGGTATTCCGCTGCAACTTGAAGGCGAATCCAGCTATTTCGAGATCGCCCGGATGGACGAATTGAGAAACACGCTCCGCAACGTGGGCGGCGGTTTGACCGGGGCTGCGCTCATCACGACGTCGTTTGGCCTCCTACTCGGAGCATGGGCCTCAAAGCGGGCCGTGCGCCCGCTCGCAGAGGCAGCATCGGCGGCCAAGGCGTTGGCTGGAGGGCGGCTCGATACCCGCCTCGACCCGACGGAGGACTCGGACCTGCGGTCACTAGCCGAGGCATTCAATGAGATGGCGAACACATTGCAAGAACGCGTCGAGCGCGATGCCCGGTTCGCATCTGATGTGAGCCACGAGTTGCGTTCGCCCCTCATGACACTCTCGGCCTCGATCGAGGTCATGCAGGCCCGTCGAGATGAAATGCCCGAGCGTGCTGCCTCTGCGCTCGACCTCCTCGTCGCCGATGTCGGTCGATTCAAAGGTTTGGTCGAGGATTTGCTCGAGATCTCCCGGTTCGATGCTGGGGCGGTGCGATTGCACCTGGACGAACTGCTCGCTGCCGAGTTCGTTCGTCGCGCCGTTGCCATCTCCAGTGTCCCGGAGTCAGAGGTCTACGTCGCGGATCTGGCCGAAAGTCTCGTGATTCAGGGGGACAAACGCCGACTAGCGCGTGCCGTCGCAAACTTGATCGATAACGCTCGTATCCACGGCGGAGGCGATATCGAAGTCTCCGTCACCGTCCCCGACGCAGAGGGCCTTCCGGTCGTTCACGTGCATATCAGCGTCGAAGATCACGGCTCCGGTGTGGCTATCGAGGAGCGACAGCTGATCTTCAAGCGGTTCTCTCGTGGTACCCGGTCGGGTCGTCGGGGAATGGGAGACGGAGCTGGATTGGGCCTAGCACTCGTCGAAGAACATGTGCGACTGCACGGTGGACGGGTGTGGGTCGAGGATCGCGCCGACGGTGGCGAAGGTGCTCGATTCGTCATCGAACTCCCGGCAGAGGCGGCCTAGATGGCGGCCCGCCACCGTCATGTAGCCGTCGCCCTTGCCGGGCTGTTGGTGGCCAGCACGGCATGCGGCATCCCGGTCGATTCGCGGCCACGTGACATCCCCGATCTGCAAGCCGTGACGACGTTGCCGCGCAACGGCACACAGAATTTGGCAGCCCGGAACGCAAAGCTCTACTTCGTGGCGTCGGCCCCCGGCCGGACTGATCGCCTGCAGCCGATCCTCCGACGCGCCGATGCCGATCCGGCCTCTGTCGTGCGAGAACTACTGAAAGGCGTCGGGCCATCCGACGACCGTACGCTTCGTACTGCGATACCGCCCGATACGCAGCTTCGTGCTGCCTCGCAGTCGCCCGACGGCACGGCAATCGTCGATCTCGATCAGACGTTTTTTAGGGCGAAGGGGGCGCAATTGGTGCGCGCTCTCGCCCAACTCGTCTTCTCGGTGTCCGCCCTCGACGGTGTCGGGCAGGTTCGCATCCTGGTCGATGGAGCCTCTCGCGATTGGCCGCTCGGCGACGGTGTGCCGCAGAATCGAGCTCTTACCGTGGCTGATTTCGCCGAGCTGAATCCGTCATCGCAGCCCGACTACGTGCTGTTGCCCTCCCCGCCGGTTGGCTCGACCGTCCGCTGACGTCAACCGCCGGGGTTAGCCAAAAAAGACCGAAGCAACATCGGTGTACAACGACATATCGAGCGTGCGGGTCG
>JAYTVF010000387.1:0-3771 GCA_043744155.1 Acidimicrobiia bacterium
TTCGGCGGAACCTTCGATCCGCCCCATGTCGGCCATCTGGTGACCGCGGTCAACGTGCGACATGCGTTGGCGCTCGATGTTGTTTTGCTCGTGGTGGCCAATGAACCCTGGCAAAAAGAAGGGTCGCGGGTGATCAGCCCGGCTGCTGACCGGTATGCGCTCACGGTCGCGGCCGTCGGTGACGTTGATGGTGTGGAGGCGAGCCGAATCGAGTTGGAACGAGGCGGCCCGAGCTATACCGCTGACACGCTCTGCGATCTGCGAGCAGCGCTGCCCGATGCTCACTTCTTCACGATCTTGGGGCGTGACGCTGCGGCGGGCCTTTCGAGCTGGGAGCGGCATGAAGAAGTGGTGGCCGGATCCCGGTTGGTCGTGATTGATCGCCCCGGGTCGAGCGCGTCGCTCCCGACTGGCATGGGATGGTTGCGCGTCGAGGTTCCTCACCTCGAGGTTTCCAGCACCGACCTGCGGGCGCGAGTGCTCGATGGTCGTCCGCTCGACTTCCTTCTGACGCCGACCGTTATCACCGAGTTGACGGCCCGCAAGATGTATGGGCGAGACGCATGACGACCGAATCGCGCACCCGTGTGGATACCAGGCCACGGCGCACTGTGGCCATCTCTGTGTTGTCTTTGGTGGTTGCGCTGGTCGCTTCGGGGTTGATGTACCGGGCACTGAACACAATTCGCACCAGCCGTGAGGGTCGCGCGGCCACCGGCACGCTGGAAACCAAGCTCTTGCCTCGAACGCCCGCTCATCTTGTGGTTCTCATCGATGGCCAGGGTGTGCCGGTGTCGTTCCTCATACTGGCTCCGGCGCCCAGCGGTGGCGGCACACTGATGGTCCTGCCTGCAACTACCCGGGTGGACATCAAGATCGCCGGTCCCTCCGGTCGTCTCGCCGACGTCTACGGTCGCGGCGGTTTGCAAGTCCAGACGACGGCCGTCGGCCGCTATCTCGGTATCGACTTCGCCAGCACTTTCGTTCAGGACTTTGAGGCTCTCACCAGCCTGCTTACGCCCTTCGCCCCCTTCGATGTCACCCTCGATGGACCGGTCGTGGACACCGACCAAACGCACTCGGATCGCATCATCCATGACGGAGGTCAGGCATCGCTCACGTCGTCGGTTGCTGCCGCGCTGCTGCTCGCTCGCACCGACACCCAGTCTGAGTCACTACGACTTGCGCGCAGCGAAGCCATCTGGAACTCAGTCGGATCACGGATTGCCAACATCGCTGTCGAAACACCCAACCCGGCGGGCGCCGCCGGGGTGATCTTGCCGGTACTCAAGGGTCCGACGACCGTCTATCGATTTCCGGCTGTCGCCGTCACCGACGCGGCCCGCAACCCAAGCGGGGTGCCGCTCGTTGATGTCGATATCGCCGACATCCGGTTGAAGATGGCCCAAGTGTTGCCCGGTGCCGTCTCGGTGGCGGCCAGTGGCATTCGTGTTGAAATCCAAGACCCGTTCGGCAACCAAGCCCTGGTGCGCGACACTGTGGTGCTCCTGACGTTCCTCGGCGCCTACGTCGTGTACGCGCACACGACGAAGGATCCGCCGCTCGCGCAGTCGACGGTGCAGTACGGCAACCTCAGCACCCGGCAAGCGGCAGACTTTTTGGTTACCGCGCTCCACACCCCGCCCGCCCAGTTGTCGTCTTCGCCCGTGGAAAATGTTGACGCGACGGTGGTTTTGGGTACCGATCTTCGGGACGAGACGCTCGCCCGCATTGCCACATCGAGTACCACGGCCGCTACGGTCGCGGTCTCCACCAAGCCCTGAGGACCCCCGTTGAGCAAGAAAAAGCCAGTTCCCACGATGATTGACAAGGAAACGGTCACGCGATGGGCCGTCGTGGCAGCACGTGCCGCGGAGGAAAAGAACGGCACGAGCATTCTGGTGCTCGATGTCAGCCAGGTGCTGGCCATCACGGACATGTTCGTCGTGACGAGCGCAACCAGCAACCGGCTGGTGCGAACTATTGCCGACGAGGTCGAGGTGAAGGTCCGCGAAGCCGGCGGCGGCGATCCGCTGCGGGTCGAGGGGCTCAGCGAGGCGAGTTGGGTGTTGCTCGACTACGGCGACATGGTGGTGCACATCTTCACCGACGAGATGCGGGCGTTCTACGAAATCGAGCGTCTCTACAAGGACGTGCCGATCGTCACCTGGATGGCGGACCGACCCGTCGCCTCGTGACCAATGGCACCAGAGAGGTGCCGTATTTCTCAGGGTTTTGCAAGGTTTTCCTCAGTACTCTCATGGTCTAACGACGAAGGACGTTGAGATGAGCGTGGCAGCACTAACCGGTCCCTATGACACCAGTGAACTTCCCCGTATGGGTGCTGGGCCGGTGACGGTCACGGTGGCTCGAGAGATCGTTCCCGGGTACGAGATGGAGTTCGAGGCGTTGGCGGCCCACTTCGAACGAGATATCAGCTCGTTCCCTGGGTGCCTGGGTATCGGGGTTTTACGTCCTGGCCCGGCCGGCGGTGAGTATCAGGTCGTGTTCCGGTTCACCGACCCCGTCAGCCTTCGTCGTTGGGAGCGCTCACCGGAGCGGGCCGAAGTGCTCGCCAAGATGGCTCCGCTCGTGCTCGATACACGGGTACAGCGCGTGCACGGCATTGATGAGTTCTTCGACATCACCAAGAACGCGCGGCCCCCGAAGCCCTGGTATCGGCGCATGTTCGGCGACATCGCGTGGGTCTTCCCCGTCAGCCTGACGGTATCGCTGCTGGTGTCACCACATTTGGCGTTCCTTCCGCTGGCTCCACGGGTATTGGCGATCGTCACTGTGATGACGGTCACGATGAGCTTTGCCGTGCAACCGGTGCGTGATCGGATCGGGCGTCGTCGGTTCGAGCGAAACTGACCAAAACGTATTGGCTGGAATCCGATAGTCCGGCCTATAGTCTGCTCGTTGTAGAAGTTCCGCACGGGAGTCCGGTGTACCGGGCTGAGAGGGTGGCTATGTCGCTACCGACCGTTAGAACCTGATCCGGGTTATGCCGGCGAAGGGAGCTATCAGTTTGGCCTCTCCTGAAACCCCGTCGGACGAGGGTAGAACTATGAACCAACCCAGATTGCATGTCATTGTCGACGTCACCCCCAACGGGCCCGACGCCATCGTGTTGTCGCGCCTTGTCATCCAAGGCGGCGCACCGCTCATCCAACTACGGCCCAAGGGCGTCACCGATCACGCGGCGTACGAGGTCGCATGCCGGGTCGCTGATCTGTGTGCCGACGCCAACGTGAACTTGATCATCAATGATCGAACCGACATCGCCGAAGCGGTCGGCGCGGCCGGGGTTCACCTCGGGGCTCAAGATCTGCCCGTGGCCGTCGCTCGCCAACTGCTCGGTCCTTCGGCTCTGGTTGGTGGCACCGCACGCGACGCCCAGACGGCGAGCGTCCACCAGTTGGACGGCGCCAGCTATGTGGGAGTCGGGCCGATTTTTCCGACATCCAGCAAGATCGGGCTGCCGGATCCCCTAGGAGTCGATGTCATCGCGTCGGTGGCGGCGGCCGTCGCGATCCCGATCATTGCTATCTCTGGCGTCACCGTCGAGCGGGTCGATGAACTGATGGCCGCTGGCGCCCATGGCGTCGCCGTGATTGGCGCGGTGCGTCGGGCCGATGCGCCAGAGGCTGCGGTGAGGGCGTTCATGCATGCCATTGACCAGGCGCTGATGCGTCATGGCTGACGTCGCCATTGTGGGTGGCGGCCTGATCGGCGCGGCCATCGCCTGGCGCTCGGCGCTGGCCGGGC
>JAYTVF010000388.1:0-3767 GCA_043744155.1 Acidimicrobiia bacterium
CTCGCCATCGGCCGGGTGATGAACGGTGTGCTTCGCAAGGGTGAGATGGTGGCACTGCTCGATGAGGAGACGGCCGAAGGCCAGAACCCGCTGAAGCGCAAGCTCAACTCGCTGATGGCCTTCAGTGGCGTCGGTCGGGCCGACGTCGAAGAACTGTACGCCGGTGACCTCTTCATCGTGGCGGGCTATCCGGAGGTCGAGATCGGTGACACCCTCGCCGATCCGCTGAATCCGATCGCCCTACCCCGCATAGCGGTTGATGAGCCCGTCTTGTCGATGACGTTCGGCGTCAATACCTCGCCGCTGGCCGGCAAGGATGGCAAGTACCTCACCAGCCGCCACTTGAAAGAACGCCTCGACAAAGAGGTGCTCGGCAACGTATCGATCAAGCTGCAGCCTACCGATTCGCCCGATATCATCGAGGTGGCCGGCCGGGGCGAATTGCAGCTGGCCGTGCTCATCGAGTCGATGCGTCGTGAAGGCTACGAGCTACAGGTCAGCCGCCCGGAAGTCATCACCAAGGAGATCGAAGGCAAGCGCCACGAGCCCATCGAGCGCGGTGTCTGCGACGTCCCGGATGAGCACGTGGGCACTGTCACCCAGGCACTGGCGCCTCGCAAGGGTCGGGTCACAGACATTCAGGGTGGCGATATCGGACGCTCGATTATCACCTTCGAGGCACCGGCGCGCGGGCTCATCGGCTTCCGATCGCTGCTACTCACCGCCACTCGCGGCACGGCCTTGCTGCACCAACACAACGCAGGCTGGATCCACTGGCAGGGTGATCTGCCCCACCGTATGGGTGGCGCCATGATCTCTGATCGTATGGGTGACACCACCGCCTACGCCCTCGACAATCTGCAGGCTCGCGGCGTGCTGTTCGTGGCGCCCGGCGAGAACGTGTACGAAGGCATGGTGGTCGGTGAGAACGCCCGCAACGACGAGATGGTCGTCAACTGCGTGCGCGCCAAGGAAAAGAACAACATCCGCACCCACAGCCACGACGACGGCATCAAGTTGCCGCCGCCGCGTGTACCCACGTTGGAGAACGCCATCGAGTTCATCTCCGATGACGAGCTGGTCGAAGTGACGCCGAAGAACATCCGTATCCGCAAGCGCCAGCTGCAGGAATCTGATCGTCGGCGGGCCCACAAGAAGTAGTCGACTGGGCAGTCCCCGGCTACCGTCTGGGGAATGTCCGCCGCGCTTATCGAAGACCTCCGCCGCGCCCTCACCCGTGATCGGGTGCGGGCCGACGGTGTCGAACTCGCCCTGTACGGTCGCGACGCGTCGAACATGACCGGTCGGGCCACGGTGGTGTGTTTCCCGTTGACCACCCGGGAAGTGCAATCCTGTGTGCTGCTGGCCCGACAACATGGCGTGCCCTTCGTGGCACGCGGCTCGGGGACCGGTCTTGCCGGGGGAGCGGTGCCACCCGATGGTGCTGTCGTCATTGTGCTCACCAAGATGAACCGAGTGCTGTCCGTCGATGTGGCCAACCGCCAGGCTTGGGTCGAGCCGGGCGTGTTGAATCTTGATCTTTCCAAGCAGATGGCCGTGCATGGACTGCATTTCGCGCCGGATCCGTCGAGTCAACAGAGCTGCTCGATCGGCGGCAATGTGGCCAACAACTCCGGAGGCCCGCACTGTCTGGCCGAGGGAGTTACGAACGGCCACATTCTCGGCCTCGAAGTGGTGTTACCGAGCGGCGAGATCGTGCACCTTGGCGGCACCGAGCCGTACCCAGCGGGTCTTGATCTGCGTGGGGTCATGGTCGGGTCCGAGGGCATGCTCGGCATCGTGACGCGGGTTTCGGTTCGATTGACGCCCAATCCGCCGGCCGTGAAGACGATGCTGCTTGGATTCGCCAGCACCGGCGCAGGGGCGGCGACGGTCAGCGCAATCATCGCCGCCGGCATCCTTCCAGCGGCGCTCGAAATGATGGATGCGCCCATTACGCGTGCCGTTGAGGCGTTTGCCCACGCCGGATTCCCGGTGGAGGCCGAGGCGGTGCTGATCGTCGAGGTTGATGGCCTGCCCAACGCGGTAGCCGACGCAGTGGCACGCGTTCGCGTGATCGGCGAGGACCATGGGGCGACCAGCGTGCGCATCGCGGCCAACGAGGTTGAGCGAGCTCTCATCTGGAAGGGCCGCAAGAGCGCATTTGGGGCGATTGCCCAGATCAAGCCCAACTACTACCTGCACGACACGGTGGTACCCCGGGCCCGGTTGGTCGAGGTGCTTGACAAGGTCTATGAGATTGCAGCCCGTCACGATTTACTGGTGATGAACGTGTTCCACGCTGGCGACGGCAACCTTCACCCCCTCCTGGTCTTCGACAAGCGCGAACCCGGCGTGATGGAACATGTGCACCAGGCCGGCGACGAGATCGTGGCCGCCAGTGTTGCTGCCGGCGGTGTGCTGTCGGGCGAGCATGGCATCGGGCTGGAAAAGCGCGACTACATGCCCCTGATGTTCAGCCCGGTCGACCTCGACCTGCAGGCTCGGCTGCGTGACGTGTTCGACCCCGACCATTGGTCGAATCCCGACAAAGTGCTGCCGTCGGGCAGTCGCTGCGCCGACATCGACAGCATGCCCAAAGGTATGTGGGTGTGATGGATCTTGCTGCCTTTGCCGCTGAGGTCGGCTCGCTCGACCAGGTTACGATCACCGGGTCTGGCACGCGCGGCGGGCCGGTCGCTGGAGTTCGCGTCGTGCACGCACCTGCGGGCATCATCGATTACAACCCGGCAGAGATGACCCTTCGCTGCGGGGCTGGCACCGCTCTCACCGATGTAACCGCTGCGCTAACGGCGGCCGGCCAGTATGTGGCGCTCGAGGCGACGGGAACAGTCGGGGGAGCCTTAGCAACGGACGCGAGCGACCTGCGTCGCCTTGGGCGGGGGCCGGCACGTGAGACGCTGCTACAAGCACGTTTCATCAGCGCCGACGGGCTCATCGCCAAGGCGGGTGGGCCGACCGTGAAGAATGTGAGTGGCTTCGATCTCTGCCGACTTCTGGTCGGCTCGCACGGCGCCCTCGGATTTCTGGGTGACGTCATCTTGCGCACCCGCCCGGCTCCGGATGTGTCACGTTGGTTCGCGGGTGAGGCCGACCCCGATGTTGTGCGGGGCTGCCTGTATCGACCGGCCGCTGTACTGTGGGATGGCTCGATGACGTGGGTGTGCCTCGAAGGCCACCGGACCGATGTCGCCGATCAGGCCAGGCTCATCAGCCTGGCCGAGGTAGACGGCCCGCCGTCGATCCCCCCGCACATCTGGTCGGTTCCGCTCACCGATGTTCGTGCGGCGGTCGTGGCCTCTGGCAATGCCGTTGCCGAAATGGGCGTGGGAGTAGTGCATACCTACCTGCCACAACCGAATCAGCCGGTGCAACCTGCGATCGTGGAGCTGCATCGTTCACTGGCTGCGTCGTTCGACCCGAGCGGCCGCCTGAACCCCGGCCGATTCCCTCTGCTTGCGTCTACGGTGGGTGCCTGATGAATTTGGATCTCGACCCCGACGACCTGGCCCAGTGCGTGTCGTGCGGGCTTTGCCTCCCGCATTGTCCGACCTACCGGGTGACAGGCGAGGAAGCTGCCTCGCCTCGGGGCCGTATCGCCGCCATGCGCGCCGTGCAAACCGAGCCAGGTATCACCGATGCCAGCTTCTTCGCCTCGATCGAGTCATGCGTGCAATGTCGGGGCTGCGAAACCGCTTGCCCATCGGGTGTTCCATTCGGCAGCCTGATGGAAGGCGCGCGCTCGA
>JAYTVF010000389.1:0-13229 GCA_043744155.1 Acidimicrobiia bacterium
CTTAACTCGTCAGCCCGTTGCAACCAATACTCGCGCTCGGGCATGGCGCCTGCCTCGACCGCCACCCACATCGGGTCGTTCTCGGGGTCGAACTGACCATTCCACGATAGCGAGCCCGGCAGAAGGCCGAACCGGGCTTCGATGGCCGGGCGGCGCTCGAACGCAGTGGGCAGCAGCACCCCACCGAAGTCGAAGAGGGCGGCCTGTGGCCGGTCGGAGTTGGTGATCAAAGGCGCGCTCCTCATGCGATTCATCCCGCCACACTTTCAGACGCGATCGACCTCATTGCAAGGCCGCCGCAAACTGCAAGACTCGGGGCGTAAAACGGTCGAAGGGCCTTAGCCGCCACGCTGAGTGCATGGGTCTCTGAGGATCCTTCGACCACGCCAGGCGACGGAGGTCGCAATGCGAAAGATCGCCGCAGCACAAGGGATCAGAGGTCGAGTAGGTCGTCGACGCGGTCGCGGGCTTTGCGGATGGGGCCGGGCATGAGTCGGTCGGCGTAGTGCTCGAGCAGCAGACCAAAGCCCACCACGGCACACGAGACGGGCACCAGCCGCCAATCCCCGCACATCTCCGCGATGACGAATACCGCCGTGAGCGGGGCGCGCGTGCCGACTAGGACGGCCATCGCCATCGTGCTGGCGATCGCATCCCACCGCACGTCGCCGGAGCCGAAACCGAGTCGCGACAACCCGGCGAGGGCCGCCAACGCTGCTCCCCCACTGATGGCCAGCGAGGGCGAGAAGACCCCTCCCGGAACTCCTGTCGCCAAGGTCGCGACCGTGGCGACGAGCTTACTTACGAGCAGCGCCACCCCTATCGAGAAGGTCGATGTCGCCGCCATTCGTCGGATGGCATCCATCCCATTGCCCGCGGTGAGTGGAAAGACGGCGACGGTTAGGGCCGCCAGCGCCGCCCACGGCAACACGTGCGTAAACGACCCCGGGGCACGGCGCCGAACCGCAACGGCCCGGCGGCGGGCCGCGAAGAAAATGCGCGCCGCCAAATGCACCGGCAAAACGCAGGCGGCGGTCATCACGAGCGAGCGCACAGTCAGCGGATGGCGCGCCGCTGGAAAAGGTGCGACGGCATGAAACACAACCGCCGAGAACACAAAGCCGCCTACCGCTCCGATCGCCGCGTAGGCGGTCACGACACGATCGGTGTCGCGAACCGCATGCTCACGCACATAGAAGATGGCGGCGATCGGCGCATGGTAGGCACTGGCGAACGCCGCCGCGATACCGGCCGCAGCCAGCGCAACCGGACGGACGGCGAGCCGCCGACCGGCCGCCGCACCGAGGCTGCCACCTGCCTCCAGGATCGGCGCTTCTCGGCCGAGCGACCCGAACGACACCATAGTCAACAAGACACTGCCAGCTCGGGCCAATGTGCCCGCTACCGAGGGAATCGGTTCCTGGTCAGCTCGCGCCACCGTTTCCAGCCCGACGTCTGTGCCGAATCGGGTGGTGTTGCGTCGACTCCACAATGCCGAAACCGCTAGGGCGACAAACAGCCCACCAGCGACGAACCACCGATTCGACTGCTCGACGGCTCGGACCGAGTCCGTCGATCCTCCCAGCAGGCGCGCGCTTTGCTGCATTGCCTCGCGGTACAGGTGGGCGAACGTCGCGCTTGTCATCGACACCAACGCAAGGCCAGTGATCGAATGGAGCAGAGTCTTCGCCGACCAGCTGTCGGTTGCCGCCCTTGGAAACCGCGGCGTCAACCGGCCAGTTCGAGGATCGTGACGGTACCCGCGCCGCCGTCTACCTCGATGAGGGCCCCATTGGGGATGCGGCGTGTTGCATCGGTAACCGACGGCACGCATGGGATGCCCAGCTCTCGGCTGACGATCATGGCGTGGCTTTGCGGGGCCCCAACATTGACCACCACACCCCCGGCGGGCACGAACAAAGGCGTCCACGAAGGGTCAGTCGATGGTGCCACCAAGATGTCGCCCGGCTCGAGGTCGGTCGGGTCGAGCGAACTCAGAATCACCCGAGCCCGACCGCGCACCACGCCAGGGCAACCAGAGACGCCGGTCAGCACATCACCGGGCTTGGCGATAGTCACCTCGTATCCGTCTCGGCTCGGCCAGCCATCGGGGCTTGGTTGCGCACCGGAGAACACGAACGTTTCCTGCAGCGACGCGTAGTCGTTGAACAGCGCCCGTCGATCAAGGATGGTCTGCTTCATTGAGGCCGGATCAGCAAGGAATGTGTCGAATTCGTCGAGTTTAAGGAGCCCGAAATCATTGGGTTCCACCAGGTGACCTGCTGCCACCATGCGTCGACCGAGGGTGAGCATTGGTAGCCGAGCGCCCTCATGGATCAGGCGGATGGCGTTGGTCTTGGTGCGCTCACGACCGCGGTTGAATACCATCGCGGCCCGGCACGCGGCCAGGAAAAGACCCTGGGTGGCCGGGTCTGCGGCCAGCATCCCTGCGATCTCCTCGCGGGTCTGCTCACGCTCGGCCGCCGCGGCGGCCATGCCGATGTCGGGTGCGCCAGAGTCTGGCACATGACGCATTCGTTCGATAGCGGCCAGCGCCAGCGGCGATTTCGTCTCCCATGTGTCGATGCGCATTTCCCATTCGTTAGGCCCGCGGCAGCCATACTTCGCCAACAATGCTTGCCAGGCATCGACAAATCCCATGGCTTCGTCATCGCCAGCGTTGGCGGCGGTTGCGATGCGCCCGAGCACACCTTCGATGCCCGGATCGAACCCTCTCGTGAGCACCTCCGACGAGCGGATAGCCCGGCTCATGTCCCACATGGCAAAACTCGGCGCCGCCGACTCGACCTGGCCAAACCCCGACTGCAGCTTCAATACCGCATCGGGCCGACCGACCGCTGCACAGATCTGCTCGAGCGCTCCCGGCGGTACCGACGACAACATCGTGACCCAAATGTGCTGCATGAAGTAGTAGCGGAACGAGTGAATGCCGTCATCACCATCGAGCATCACTCGTTTGGTGTAGGCCCACAGTTCGATGTTCGACATGGCGTCGAAATCGGGGCGACGGGCTTGCAACGCCGTCAACCAATCAGTGTCGGCCACGATTTCATCGATCGACTCGGTGCTCATAACCCAACCGAGCGTCGCCCCGATCGCCTCAGTGTGACGATCCGAGGCGTCGGCATCCATCGCCACATGCGGCGGAACACCGTCTTGGCCGCCAAAGAAGAGCCCGTCAATCATCTGCGCCGATAGGCCGGGTGTGCGCTCGCCAAAGACCCGCCACACCGACGCATTGAGATAGCAGTAGCTGCCATGGATGCCGAGCACTTCGAAATCATCGGGCATAAATTCGTCGTGGTCGAAGGCCCCGAGTTTCACCCAGGCGTCTCTCCAACCGAGTTCGGCACCATCCCACATCATCAGATGGAAGCTGAGCGGAGCCACGGGGTCTGGGAACACCTCACCCACGTTGGCCCGGGTGAATACCGGGAACCGTTCGCTCCGCCCGCTTCCGACGATCCATGGTGCTACCGACATGTACAGCCTCCCGTACGCCATTGTTCCCTTGGGAACCGTAGCGGATTTCCAGTGACGACCGTCACCTCACTCGCTCGTTCGCAGGCCGACGCGACCATAGGCCACGATCTGTAATGTCAAACCCATGGTGACCCCCGACTTTTTGAGGTTCGACACGCTCAGCCTCCACGCCGGCCAACGACCGGACCCGACCACGGGAGCCCGGGCGGTACCCATCTATTTCACGACATCGTACGAGTTCTCCGACACCGACGAGGCAGCAGCCCTCTTCAATCTGGAAGCGCCGGGCCACATCTACAGCCGAATTTCGAACCCGACCGTCAGCGTGCTCGAAGAGCGGATTGCCGCCTTGGAAGGTGGCGTTGGTGCCGTGTGTACGGCGAGCGGCACCGCTGCGCTCCATCTGGCGGTGGCCACGCTTTTGAGCGCGGGCGATCACATCGTGGCGTCAAAGAACCTGTACGGCGGCACGTACAACATGATGAGCCTCACACTTCCTCGCTTCGGCATCACCACGACCTTCGTCGACCCGCGAGACCCGAGCGCGTTCGCCGCCGCCATTCAACCGAACACCAAGCTCTGCTACGGAGAGACCTTGGGCAATCCCGGCATCGAGGTGATGGATGTGGCCGCTGTGGCCGACGTGGCCCACGCCCACGGCTTGCCGTTGATGGTCGACTCGACCTTTTCCACCCCGTACCTGTTCCGCCCGATCGAGCACGGTGCCGACATAGTGATGCACTCGGTCACCAAATTCATGGGAGGGCACGGCACGGCCCTGGGCGGCGTCATCATCGATGGGGGCCGATTCGACTGGATGTCAAGCGACAAATTTCCCACCCTCACCGAGCCCTACCCCGGGTACCACGGCATCGTGTTCGCCGAGGAGTTCGGCCCGTCGGCGCTGGGCATGCGGGCCCGAGCCGAGGGCCTCCGAGACTTCGGCGCCTGCATGAGCCCCCACAACGCGTTCGCGCTGCTGCAGGGCATTGAGACCTTGCCGTTGCGTATGGCCCGACACGTCGACAACACCGATCGCGTCCTGAGCATGCTGCAGGAAAACCCGGCGGTCAGCTGGGTGAAACACCCCCGTGTGCCGTCACATCCCGACTACGAATTGGCCAAACGGCTTTACCCCAAAGGTGCGGGTGCCATCGTCAGCTTCGGCGTTCGGGGTGGCCGTGAGGCGGGGCGCAAATTCATCGAAGCAGTGCAGCTGGCCTCACATCTGGCCAACGTCGGCGACGCCAAGACGCTGGTGATCCATCCCGGATCAACCACCCACGGCCAGCTCACGGCCGACCAGCTCGCGGCGTCGGGCATCTCGGACGATCTCATCCGACTGTCGGTCGGGCTCGAGGATCCCGACGACATCGTCGAAGATCTCGAACGTGCCTTGAAGGCGAGCCAGCGATGATCGTCACTGTCGATGGCCGCCACGCTCACGCCTCCACCGGAGGTGTTGCCTTGCGTGGTGGCGACCCGGTCGTGCTGCTGATTCACGGTGCCGGGATGGATTCCACCGTCTGGCAACTACAGACTCGTTATTTGGCCTATCGCGGGTACCGGGCCGTCGCCGTCGACCTCCCCGGGCACGGCCGCAGCCATGGCGATCCCCTCACAACCGTGGCCGACATGGCGGACTGGATCACTCGTTTTATCGATGCCGCTGACTTTGGCCCCGCGCACCTGGTCGGACATTCCATGGGCTCGTTCATCGCCCTCGAAATAGCTGGCCGTTTCCAGCAACTGGCCCGCTCGATCTGCCTATTCGGCACCGCCACCTCGATGCCGGTACATCCCGACCTCATCGCCAGCGCCACAAACGATCTGCCGAACGCGGCAGCC
This sequence comes from Acidimicrobiia bacterium, assembly GCA_043744155.1. Taxonomy (GTDB): domain Bacteria; phylum Actinomycetota; class Acidimicrobiia; order Acidimicrobiales; family Ilumatobacteraceae; genus JANMCE01. The sequence continues at coordinate 5,353 of JAYTVF010000389.1, forward strand.
CTGATGGCGGCGTGGGGTCATGCTCGGCCCGCCCACGTCGGCCTTAACCCGACACCCGGACTGTGGATGCTCGGCGGCGCCCGAGCCCTAGTGGAAAACAGCGCGCCCGGCGTTTTGGCCGTTGACCTCCAGGCTTGCGCCGTCTATGACAACGCCCTGGGTGCCGCAGCGACGGTGACCTGCCCGGCCACAATTGTGATCGGCCTCGGCGACAAGATGACCCCGCCAAAGGGCGGGCGTGCCCTCGCTGGCGCGTTGCGCAATGCGCAGGTAACCGAGCTGGCCCACACCGGTCATTCGATGATGGTCGAGAACCCCCGCGCCGTAAAGCACTCGATACTGGCGACGCTGGCCCGGACCTAGCGTCGACTCAGCGTCGACCTGGAGCGCGGCGGTGTCGCAGACCTGGCGTCGACCGGGCGTCGACCTAGCCTTAGGGTGCCAGCCGTCGATGCCGACGGCTGCTCATTGGTTCCCGTCGAGGCCATTGTGCAGAACGGGCTGGCGCGGTCTCGCAGTGGTCTCGCCATGCATCTGCCGCAGTACTTCATCCATCGATTCGGCCACCGCGATCGACTCGGCGTGGGTTCGCTGATCGAGTTGGCTGCGACCGTCGAGTATCGCAGCGCTGACGGCTCGCAGCATCGGCACGTACCCCATACCTTCGCGTTCGTAGGTGAACTCGTCGACCTCCACGCTTGAGCCCAGACCCGGGCTGCGCTGCAGGATTCGGTCCGCGCTCCAGAAGGAACCCGGTATCTCGATACTCCCTTCGGTGCCAGCCACGTATGCGCTGCACGGCGACCAGCTGAGCAACCCGTTCGAACAGACGGCTTGTTGGCCTCCGTCATAGCCGAGGGCGGCGATAACGTCGGCCTCGACACCGTGCAGCATCGTCCCCTGGGCCCTAATCGTCGTCGGTGCGCCCAGCATCATGTGGGCCAAGGACAGCGTGTATACGCCCTGGTCGAGCATGGAACCGCCCGCCAACTCGGGGGCCCACAGCCGATGGTTGGCGTCGTAGGCGATCGCCATGTTGAAGTTGGCATGCACCGCCCTCACGTCGCCGATGTCGCCCGCGGCGATGCGACGGCGCATCTCCACAATGGCCGGATTGAACGCCATCCACATGGCCTCCATAGCGAAGAGCCCGTGGGAGTCGGCGAACTCGCACAATTGCCGCGTGTGGGCCGCGCTGGGCGTCATAGCCTTCTCGACCAGCACATGCTTGCCCGCTGACAACGCCGCCATGGCCAGTTCGAAGTGCAGCGAGTGCGGCGTGGCTACGTACACCACATCGATGTCATCGCGTGCCAGCACAGCCTCGAAATCGGCCGAGCCTTCGGCGAACCCGAACTCTCGAGCGGCCTCGTCAGCCCGCCTTTGGGTGCGCGAAACGATGACCTGAGGCTCGACGTTCTCGGTCAAACCCAGGTCTCGCCCGATGAGCTGCAGCATTAAGCCTGTTCCGACCATTGCCCAACGCGTTGTTTTCAAACCGTTCCTTTCCGCCAAGGCGGTGCGCAAACTCATGCGGGTCGTCTGTTCGTTAGGCGGGAGTTTCCCAGATCAAGCGGTTAACTTCGCCTTCGAGGAACTCCTGGCGTCCCGAGACCGGGGTGGGCGACAGACCGGTGGCCGCTACGTCGTCGGCGAGGGACGAGAGAGACTCGCCGCCGGCGAGGATGCGCTGGCCGCGCTCACCCTGCCAGCCTGCGTAGCGGATTTCACGGGCATTCTCCAACGCACCATCGCGCAACATGCCGTCAGCGACCAGCAGCGACCGAGCCAGGGTGTCGATACCGCCGATGTGGCCGTGGAACAGGTCGGTACGGTCCATCGACTGGCGGCGCAGCTTGGTGTCGAAGTTGAAGCCACCACCCTGAAAGCCACCGTGGCGCAAGATCTCGTACACGGCCAGGGACAACTCCTCGACCGAGTTCGGGAACTGGTCGGTATCCCAACCATTCTGGGCATCGCCGCGGTTGGCGTCGACCGAACCGAAAATGCCGCTGTCCAACGCCACCGACACCTCGTGGTGGAACGAGTGACCGCCGAGCGTGGCGTGGTTCACCTCGATGTTCACGAAATACTCGCCGACAAGGTCATACCGCTCGAGGAACCCGAGGACTGTCGCGCAGTCGTAGTCGTACTGATGCTTGGTCGGCTCCTGCGGCTTGGGCTCGAGCAGCAGCATGCCCTTGAAACCGATCTTGTTCTTGTGTTCAACCACCATGTGTAGGAACCGGGCCAACTGGTCGGCCTCCTGGCCAAGGCGGGTGTTTAGCAGGGTTTCGTAGCCCTCGCGACCACCCCACAGCACGTAATTCTCTCCACCCAACCGGTGGGTGGCTTCCAGCATGTTGCGCACCTGCGCAGCGGCGTACGCGAAGACGTCCGGGTTCGGGTTCGTAGCCGCACCGGCCGCGTAACGCGGATGGCTGAACAGGTTGGCCGTACCCCACAACAGCTTCACGCCGGTTTCGGCCTGCTTGTCCGCTGCCCGCTCGATCATCACATCGAGGTTGGCCTTACTCTCGGCCAGCGTGTGGCCTTCGGGAGCCATATCGACATCGTGGAAGCAGTAGTAGGGCACGCCGAGCTTCGAGACGAACTCGAACGCGGCGTCCTGTTTCTCAAACGCCGCATCCATCGGGTCGCGGCCGACGGTCAACCACGGGCGATCAAAGGTGCCAGCACCAAAGACGTCGGAACCCGGCCAGTTGAAGCTGTGCCAGTAACAGACCGCTATACGCAGATGGTCCTCCATCCGCTTGCCGGCAACGATGCGATCCGGGTCATACACCCGATAACGCAGGCCGTCCCCCACGGGGCTTCCGGCAGGAGTGACACGGTTCGGAACGTCGGTAAAGAACTCAGGCATCAGATTTCCTTTGCAATTTGTGGCAGCGGTGTTGGCTCTTGGAGCCGGCGCAGATTTGGTGGACAGGTTCGAGCGCACAGGGGTAGTAGCCGAGTTTCGCAACGCTAGCGGGCCGGGCGACGCAGATACAGGTGCGCGTGTCACCACCCCTAACCTCGTCGATGAACGGGCGCCGATAGCCTGCTCATGCATAGCCATCGTCACCCCCACCAGAGCGGTGATCGCCTTGCGGGCCAGAAGGTGCCTGCCTCGCGCGCTTGATCTGGCCGTCTCAATCGCCGCATTATTCTCCTTCGCCTTTTCACCTGGCCCGCGTTCGGAGCCTGGCCAATTCGAGCAGGAGCAATCACATGGAATCGATTCAATCGCGGGTAGAGGCGTTACTGGCTCAAATGACCCCGGAGGAGAAGGCCGGGCAGCTGACCCAGTACTTTTACTTCAACGTCCCGAGCGATCCAGATCCCGACCACAAGCCGTTATCCGACCTTTCCGGCCAGCCCAAAGCCGTGGAGGTAGCCCTCGCGCAAGCGGGCGCGGGGTCGCTGCTGTTCGTCACCGATCCCGCCGTAACCAACCGTTTGCAGAAGCTCGGCATCGAAGGCAACCGGCTCGGTATTCCGCTCCTTTTTGGGTTCGACGTGATCCACGGCCTACGCACCATCCTTCCGGTGCCCATCGGTATGGCCGCCTCCTGGGACCCTGCGATGATCGAAGCCGGCCAAGCCATGGCTGCTCGTGAAGCCCGCGCCGTCGGTATTCACTGGACGTTCGCGCCGATGGTCGACATCGCACGGGACCCCCGTTGGGGTCGCATGATCGAAGGCGCCGGCGAAGATCCGTTCCTCGGCGCCGCGGTTGCCGCCGCTCAGGTGCGGGGGTTCCAGGGTGCCGATCTGGGCATGGCGGAGCACATCATCGCGGGCCCGAAGCACTTCGCCGGATACGGTGCCGCGCTCGGCGGTCGGGACTACGACGAGGTAAACCTCTCCGACTCCGAGATGTGGAACGTGTACTTCGCCCCGTTCAAGGCCGCAGTCGACGCTGGTTGCGGCAACATCATGACCGCCTACATGGACCTGAACGGCATCCCCGCCACGGGCAGCGACTGGCTGATGACCGAAGTGCTTCGCGATACCTGGGGCTTCGAAGGCTTCGTCGTCAGCGACGCCAACGCCGTTTTGAACCTGGCTACCCACGGGTTCGCCGAGGACCTCATCCATGCCGGAGCGCGCGGCATCAATGCCGGAACGGACATGGAAATGGCCATCTTCAATCCTGCCTACGCTTACCTGCCCGCCGCCATCGCGAGCGGTGCGGCCGACCCGGCCAAGGTGGACGCCAGCGTGCGCCGCGTGCTCGAGGCCAAGATCCGTCTAGGGCTGTTCGACAACCCCTACGTGGACGAAGCCCGCGCCGTCGAGGTGCTGGCCGATCCCGCCCATCGCGATGTCGCTCGTGTGGCCGCGGAGCGTTCCGCTGTGCTGCTTCGTAACGAAGGCGACCTGCTCCCGCTGAACGCGTCGGATCTGGGTTCAATCGCCGTCATTGGACCCAAGGCGGTCTCCAAGCGGGACACCCTCGGCCCGTGGGTGTTCGACTTCGATCTCGAAGAGACGGTCACGGTGCTCGACGGTATTCGCGCTCGGGTCGGTGACGACGTGCGAGTTGAGCATGCCCCCGGCTTCTCGTGCACACAGCGGACGTTCCCGTCGATGTTCGACATGTTCCAAAACAACACCGCCGTCGATCCCGAGGGCTTCGACGATGCCGCCGAATTCGACCGGGCTGTCTCGCTTGCCGACGGTGCCGATGTGGCTATCGTCGTCATCGGGGAATGGCAGAACATGATCGGCGAAGGAGCTTCCCGCTCCTCCATCGAGCTCCCCGGTCGCCAGTTGGAACTCCTGCAAGCCGTCGTCGCCACGGGCACTCCAGTCGTTGCGCTCGTGATGAACGGTCGCCCGCTCGACCTTCGTTGGGCGGGCGAGAACGTGCCCGCAATTCTGGACATCTGGTACCCCGGCACGCAGGGCGGGTCGGCCGTTGCAAACCTGCTGTTCGGTGACGTCGCACCCGGCGGCAAGCTGCCGTTCACCTGGCCTCGCACCGTCGGCCAGGTGCCGATGATCTACTCCCACACCGTCTCGCACGAGCCTCAGAACCAGGGTACCCGCTACTGGGATGAAGCCTCCACACCGCTGTTCCCGTTCGGCCACGGGCTCAGCTACAGCCGGTTCGAGTACACCAATCTCGCGATCGACCAAGACGTGGTCGCCACCGACGGTACCGTCACGGTGTCGGTGGACATCACCAATACCGGCAGCCGTTGTGCCGATGAAGTCGCCCAGATGTACATCCACCAGCGTTTCGGTTCGGCCTCGCGCCCCGTCCGCGAACTCAAGGGTTTCCAGCGCGTCACGCTCGCCGCTGGCGAATCCCGCACCCTGCAGTTCGCTCTCGGCCCGAACGAGCGCACCTACTGGAATGCCGCCAGCAAAGGCTGGGTACTCGACGCCACCACCTTCGACATTTGGGTCGGCTCGAACTCGAACGCGCCGCTCACCACCACCCTGGCGGTGGTGAAGTGACGAAAGGGCTGTGGGCCTTGGGTCATCTCGATGCACGCCGCCCTCGGCATCGCCCGCATCGCAACGCTGACGCGATGCCGTCGACATCATCTCCCGGTCAGATAGGTGGTGATTTCCGTTGCCTTCACCGAGGCCCAAAGGTCATCACCCGGCTGTAGCCCCAGAGTAGCGAGCGCATCGGGAGTAATTTCGGCCACGAGCGGCACGGCCCCTTCGACCCGCACGCGAACCCGGTCGGCATACCGGTCGATACTGGCCACGATGCAGGGCCAGACATTGCGCGGGCTTCCGACTGGCGGCGTTCGGTAGAGCGCCACCGAACGAGGCGCGATGGCGGCAAAGGCCGCTCCGCACACCCGTTCGGCCGGCACGATTTGGCCTCCCCGCTCGCTCGTCAGCACGCCGTCGATGGTCGTACAGGCAAGCAGGTTGATGCCGACGAGATCGGCGACGTACCGGGACCGTGGTTGCGCGGTGACTTGCGCGATGGTGCCATGCTGCACGATTCGACCCTGTTCGACAATCACCACACGATCGGCCAGAGCGTAGGCATCGACCGGGTCATGCGTGATCATGATTCGCACGCCATCGAAGGCGTCGAGGTATTGGCGCAGGTCGCGCCGGACGTCCGCGCGTGTGGCGACATCGAGCGCGGCCAACGGTTCATCGAGCAGCAGCAGCCTCGGTTCGATGGCCATGGCCCTTGCGATGGCTACCCGCTGAGCCTGTCCGCCCGACAACGCCGAGGGTCGGTGGTTGGCGTGATCGGTGAGCCCTACCCGTGCCAGCCATGCTGCGGCGGTGCTTCGAGCCTGTCGGGTCGGCATTCCTCGGGCGCGTAGCCCGAAGGCCACGTTGTCGAGGGCGGTCAGGTTCGGGAAGAGCAGATAGTCCTGGAATACCACGCCAACCGGGCGACGTTCGGGGCGGACGAACACACCTGTCGATGCGTCGTCCAGCGTAATGTCGCCGAGGCGAATGTGCCCGACATCGACGGGCAGGAGGCCGGCCAGGCAACGCAAGATTGTGGTCTTTCCTGCACCATTCGGTCCGAGAATAGCGACGACCCCACCCGATTCGACGTCGAGATCGATGTCGAGATCGAGCGGGCCGATTCGCCGTCTGAAATGCGCATTCAGGCTCATTTCAACGCCTCCATCGTCTCGGCATTCAGGTAGCGATCTCGAAGCGCGACCAGCACCACGAACGAAACGACCACCAACACCAGGCTGAGTACGAGCGCAGCCTCAGGGTTTGTTTCGTTGGCTAGATAGATGGCCAACGGCATGGTCTGCGTGCGACCGGGGAAGTTTCCAGCAAAGGTGATTGTGGCCCCGAACTCACCGAGCGCCCGCGCCCAGGCCAGCACCGCACCAGCGATCAGACCGGGCCGGACAGCCGGGAGCGTGACCTTGCGCAGCACGTAGCTGCGACTGGCGCCGAGGGTTCGGGCTGCATCCTCGAAGCGAGTGTCCTGTTGGCGGAACGCGGCCTCAACCGTGACCACCAGGAACGGCAGCGCGACAAAGGTTTGCGCCACTATGACCCCTGCGGTGGTGAACGGCAACGCCAGGCCGAACCATTGATAGAGGTATCGGCCGACCAGCCCTCGACGACCGAGCCCGTAAAAGAGCGCGACACCGGCCACTACAGGTGGCAATACCATTGACAGGGTACAGAGCGCTCGCACCGCGCCACGTCCTGGGAACGCAAGCCGAGCCAGCACCCAAGCGATCGGCACGCCGAACAGCACCGCCAGGGCGGTGGCCCAAAGCGAACAGATCAAGGACAACCAAAGGGCCTGCAGCGCGCCCGGTGCTCGTAGCAGTTCCCATGCCCCCGACCACGGCACCCGCCACAAAAGCCCGATAAACGGCAGGGCGACGAAGCTGAAACCGATCCCGGCCAGGAGCATCCACGGCCAAGCGAGCCGCTGCCCACCGACATTTCGTGGTCGGCGGGCGGGCGAGGCAGTCATGGCTTGCCGAAACCGTACTTGGCCAGAATCGCCTGGCCGCCAGCCTCGGCGACGAAGGTGATAAACGCCGTGTCGATGTCGGAGTGCGTCGACGATTTTACCGAGGCGATCGGGTAGGTCGCCTTCACGTTGAGGTCTGCTGGGATTACCACTCCGGCGGCCCTGTCACCCGCGGCTTGCACGTCGGTGGAGTACACAAGGCCAGCATCCGCTTCGCCTGCGGTAACTTTGGTGACGACACCCTTCACGTTCTGTTCGAGGCTCACCGGGGTCACCGCCACCCCTGCCTTATCCAAGCTCTGTTGGGCGTACTTTCCACACGGCACCGTCTGGTCGCACAGCACCACTCTCAGACCCGACTTGGCCAGGTCAGCCTCAGTCTTTATCCCTTTTGGGTTGCCGGACGCAACGATGATCGACAGCAGGT
>JAYTVF010000390.1:0-13168 GCA_043744155.1 Acidimicrobiia bacterium
CTTGAAATCAAACGTCTGACCGGTCTATTGAAGCAGGCGCCGCATATGGGATGGCTGCTCGGCTTGTGCTCAATGGCCTCGCTCGGGCTCCCCGGTCTGGCTGGATTCTGGGGTGAGTTCCCCGCCATCTTGTCGGCGTACTCTCCGGCAGCCGGATTGAATGTCGCCCTGTTCCGCACGCTGATGGTGATCGCCGCTATCGGCACGGTGCTGGCGGCCGCCTACCTGCTGTGGTTGTTGCAGCGGGTGGCATTCGGCGAGCCGTCTGCGGAGTTCAAGGATGGCTACCACGGTCACGCCATTGGTGACATGCACCTGCCCGAGTACCTGGCATGGACGCCGCTTATCCTGGGCATCATCGTGCTGGGCGTGCTTCCCAGTCTGATGTTCAAGGTGATTGATCCGTCCATCGTGCAGATCGCCGACATCGTCAAGAACTCCGTCGGAGGCTGACATGCTGCTTGCCGCCGCCGATTGGGTTCGGCCCGTCCTCGACTATCACGCCCTAGCGCCTGAGATCGTGCTCTCGGTCGTGATTTGCGGTGTGCTTCTCGTCGACCTGTTCATACCCGAGCACCGCAAGTGGGTCACCTCGACCCTGGCCGGCATCGGCCTGTTGGCCTCCATGATCCCGATCATCACGCTGGCCCTCAACGGTGCTGATCGCACGATGTTCGGTGGAGCGTATGTTGTCGATAACTTTGCGCTGATTCTGAAGGCGTTGTTCGTCCTCACGGGCTACGTCGTGGTGCTCCTGTCGTCCACCTACCTGGATGAAGGCGGTTACTACCAGGGCGAATACTGGGTACTGCTGTTGTCGTCCGTGCTGGGTATGGTCATGATGGCCTCGTCGCGTGACCTGATCAGTATCTTCGTGGCTCTCGAATTCCTGTCGATTCCCGCCTACATGCTGGCGGCGTGGAAGAAGCGCGATCTCAAGAGCAACGAGGCCGGCTTGAAGTACTTCCTGCTCGGTGTCTTTGCCTCCGCGATCATGCTGTACGGCATGTCGCTGCTCTACGGCGAAGCAGGCACGACCCTACTCAAGGACATTGCCAAACACGTCCAGACCACTGGAAGCACCGGCCTGATTGCGTTGGCGGTCGTCTTCATCATCGTCGGATTCGCCTTCAAGGTTTCGGCGGTGCCCTTTCATACATGGGCTCCCGATGTCTACGAAGGAGCACCGACGCCGGTGACGGCCTTCCTTTCGGTCGCGTCGAAGGCAGCCGGTTTTGTTGCTGTGATGGAATTGGTGCTTGTTGGCTTCCCAGGCGCGTACAAGATCTGGCAGCCCTTGTTCTGGGTGCTCGCCGCGCTCACGATGACGCTCGGCAACCTGGTGGCACTGCGCCAGACCAATGTGGTCCGGCTGTTTGCGTACTCTTCGGTTGCCCAAGGCGGCTTCATTCTAATGCCCTTGGCCGTAGGCCACGGGGCCGGGAAAGAGGCCATCACCTCAATCATCAGCTACCTCGCCTTCTACGCCGCCACCAACCTTGGTGCCTTCGGCGTGATCTTGGCCGTCACCCGCAGGACTCGCCGCGGTGACTTGGCTGGCTTCGGCGGCCTGTTCTCTTACGCCCCGGGGTTGGCTGTTGCCATGACGATCTTCCTGGCATCCCTGGCCGGTATCCCGCCGACCGGCGGTTTTTTCGCCAAACTCGGAGTATTCAAAGCCGTGCTCTCTGCCGGTGGAGGGTGGGGGGCCGTGCTGGCCAGCATCGGCGCCATCAACTCGGTCATCGCGTTCGGGTACTACGGCAAGCTCATGCGTGAAATGTGGATGAACCCAGCTCCCGATGGTGACATGCAGCCCATCAAGGTGCCACAGAACCTGGTGGCCGCGCTCGGCATCACGGTCGGCGCCACCCTGGTTCTTGGTGTGATCCCGAACGTCGTTCTCCGCTTCGGAGATCTTTCCGGGCTCGTCGGTACGCTGGCGCCATGACACTCGGGCCGCTAGGTGCGGTCCCGTTCTCAGCCTTCATGGAGGCCGCGCTTTACGACGAGACGTCGGGCTTTTACGCTACGGGGGGTCGCGCCGGCCGACGGGGTGACTTCCTCACCTCCCCCGAAGTCGGTCCGCTGTTCGGGGCGGTCGTGGCCCGCGCCCTCGACTCGTGGTGGCGCGAACTCGGTGAGCCTGCAACCTATGAGGTGGTCGAGGTTGGGGCTGGTCCGGGCACGCTGGCGCGAGCGGTGTTCGCTGCCCGACCCGACTGTGCCGGCGCGCTGCGCTACACCATGGTCGAGCGAGGCGAGGCGCAGCGGCGTCTGCATCCGACCGGTCCGCATCTGTCCTCGACCGGCGCCTTCCCTGACCACTCGGCCACCATCGTTGTGGCCAACGAACTGCTCGACAACCTGCCGTTCGACCTGCTCGTCTACGACGGCGAATGGCGCGAGGCCTGGGTGGTCGAAACCGCCGGTTCCTTCTCTGAGATTCTGCGGCCGTGCAGGTCGGTGCCGGGCGATGCGCCCGCTCCCGCACGTCACGGGGCGCGGGTGCCGCGCCAAGATGATGCGGCTCGGTGGGTAGATGACATGACGGCTAGGTTGCGCCCGGGTGGCCGATTGGTGATCTTCGACTACTGCTCAACGACGTCATCGATGGCGCAGAGGCCATGGCGTGAATGGCTGCGCACCTACCGCCACCATGAACGCGGTGGTCACTATCTGCAACACCCTGGACAGCAAGACATCACCGCTGACGTCGCGCTCGATCAGCTACCGATACCAGACGCGGTGCGTAGCCAAGCCCAATGGTTGGCCTTGCACGGCATTGACGACTTGGTCGCCGTCGGCCGGGCGTTGTGGGCCGAACGCGGTGCCATCGGCGACCTGGAGGCGCTAAAGGCCCGCAGTCGTGTGCGGGAGGCTGAGGCGCTCTGCGATCTCAGTGGGCTCGGGGCCTTTCGCGTGGTTGAGTGGCACTGTCACGAGGAGGAAACGGCCAACTCGGCGCGGGTGACGACAACAGGTCGATAAGTCGCTCGAGCGAAATCGCAGGGGAGTAGTGAAATCCTTGCGCTATCCGAAAGCCCAGGCTTGAGGCCCGATCAAGCTGGGCCTGGGACTCGATGCCTTCGGCGATGACGGCAAGGGTGAGAGTGTCGGCCAGTCGTACCACGGCTTCTGCGATCACCTTGTCCGTCAGATCCCCGTTGGGGCCCGAACTGAGAGAAGGGTCGACCTTTACCGCGGCGAATGGCATGTCACGAAGATTGGTCAGCGAGCTAAATCCGGTGCCGAAATCGTCGAGAACGAGATGGACACCGGCGGCGGTGAGTTGCCGGAGTGACTCGGTCGATCGTTCTGAAAGCGTGAACGCGGTGCGCTCAGTGATCTCGATGCAGACAGTATCGGCGGTCAAGTCATAGCGAGACATAGTGGTCAAGATGTCGCTGGAGAAATGAGGTTCCGAGACCGTAAGGCTGCCGAAGTTGCACGCAATGGGCACCAGTCGGTCGGGAAATCGACTGCGCAGCACTGCGGCGGCCTGACACGAGAGGTCGAAGGCATGCCAGTCGAGCGCGGAAATAAGTCCGGACGAGACGGCGGCGGGAATAAAAGCTGATGAATTTATGAGCGTTCCGTCGTTGCGGACACATCTCGCCAGCGATTCCACGCTGAGAATGGCACCGGTGTCGATATGCACCGTGGGCTGGAAATGCATCACGAGTTGGCCCCGGGACAGATTGTCGCGAACAAGCTGAACCTGGCGATGCTGTCCCTCGGCGGCGTCGGCAAGCCGATCCTCGAAGAACTCTACCCGGTCTTTGCCGCTGGCTTTGGCCGAGTAGAGGGCAAGGTCTGCGTGGCGCAGCAACTCTTCCTGTTCAAGGTCGCGAGACATGTCCATCGCAACGCCCACCGACGCGGAGATAGACACGGTCGTGCCGTCGATGACGAATGGATTCTGAATGGCGGCCCGGAGACGCTCCGCGATCGCTGCGGCAGCACACGTATCAGGAGTATCGGTGAGAACAGCAACGAACTCGTCGCCGCCCATGCGGGCTAACAGATCGGTAGGACGCAACTCGGCGAGAAGTCGTCGTGCGACTGTCCGCAAGACCTCGTCGCCGACCGCGTGGCCGAGAGTGTCGTTCACCCGCTTGAATCCATCGAGATCGAGGAAACAGATACCGATCAACATCGGCGTGTCGGCAGCAGAGAGCTGCGTCAAGCGATCGGAGAGCTGCTGGCGATTCGCCAGGCCGGTGAGCGGATCTTGAAGCGCTCGATCCCGCAGATGGCCTTCGGTGGCTCGGGCTTGGGTGGCATCGTGATACGCCAGTGCCGAAGCCACCTGCTCGCCTTGCGCGTTCACGACCGGACGTCCGCTGATCACGACATGGCGAACGGTGCCGTCGCCGGAAAAGATGCTGTACGGCTGCCCGGCAATATGCTCGCCCGACAGCACCCGGCTGACCGGATGATTGCCAGGAGAAACCGGTAGATGTTCGGCGTCCCAGAGCGCGATCTGGGCCAAGGATATTGCCGATACATCTGCGTCGCGCGGCAGTCGGTGCAGGGCCTTGGCCGCCTGATTGACCACGGTTGGCATGCCGGTGAGGTCGGTTGCCACCACACCTTCGTGGAGTTGATCCAACACCGCAGCCAAAAGGCCTCGCTCACGCTCGAGTTCGTCGGCCAGTTCCAGATCGCGGTCGCCACTACGTAGGCAGAGCACCACCCCACCGATGCGCGGATCGTGGGTGCGGTCGTTCCCGGTCACCTCAATGCGCTCGTATTGGCCCGACCCATGTCGCACTCGTACGACGGTGCGATAGATCTCGCGGCCGGCGATCAGGCGCGAGACCGCATCCGCTGCTCGTACCAGATCGTCCGGGTGGATGAAATCGGCGGCACACGTGCCGGTGAGCTCGCGCGCGGAACGTCCCAGTAGGGTGCCGACGCTCTGACTGGCGTACCGGACGATGAACGCAGCGTCGAGGACAACGATTGGGTCGCGTATGGCGTCGAGGAGGGCGGCGGACACGTCGTGATCGGCATCGGCCGGATGGTGAAGGAGAACTTCGGCGACGAGGCGTGCGATCGCGTATAGGCCGTCGACGGCGATGGCCTGCACATCGTCGGCCAGCGTCAGGGCGCCGACCAATGTGCCGTCCATAGCACGCACGGCAAAGCTCAGGGAGCGTCCGACACGAGCGTGCCCGGCGGGTGACTCGAGCAGGCGACTCTCGCTGGCGGTGAGGCTTCTCGGCTGCAGCACCTTGCGTCCGAGTGACGCGATGACCAGCGCGTGGCCGTCGAGAATGGAAACGACCTCGGCCTGCGCGTGACCGAGCGCCTCTGTGATCCGTACAAGTTCGATGAGACGCGCAACGTCGAGAGGGACGTGTCGCGACGATGTTGACGACATCGCTCGATGGCTCGCGAACCCCTAGCTGACCAGGTCCCGTACGGTCTCTACCGCCCCGAGGTCGAGGCGCGTGTCGCTCAGCTGAGCATCATCCACGGCAAGCCAGGCCAGAAGCCCAACTAATCCGCCGAGCAGGGGAAAGACTATGAAGACCCAGACTTGCTTCAGAGCGTCACCGCCGGAAAACACCGCCGCAGCGAAGCTACGGGCTGGATTGGCCGCGCCGTTGTCGACCGACGAGGTCACCAGGTACACAACGGCATAGGTGAGGCCGACCGCAAGCCCGAAAGCGCTGCGAGGAACCGTGCGCCCTGAGGTCGCCAGGTACACAAAGACCAGCAGCGCCGTGAATACGATCTCGACCAAGACGGTGGACCAGAGATCGAAACGACCAGGCGAGAATCGTCCCCAGCCATTGGCGGCGAAATTATGTGAGGACGAAAATCCCTTCTGCCCCTTGGCAATGGCGTAGAGCAGCAGACCGCCGAAGATCCCGCCGAGAAGTTGTGCGGCTACGTACACTGCGAGCAGCCCTGACCCAAACCTTTTGGCGGCCCACGCAGCGAGACTGACCGCAGGATTGAGGTGACAGCCCGACACCGAACCAAGGGCGTAGGCCAACACGACCAGTGTCAGGCCGAAACAGAGAGCTGTGGTGAGTGTGCCACCGCCGGTTGCCCCGAGCAGGATCGAACCTCCCAGGCCACACAGAACGAGCACCGCAGTGCCAAGAAATTCGGCTGCGAAGATGCGACGCGGCGACGGCGTGGTCATTCGTTCCTCCAGGAACTGAAAATTTGGCGGTTCTGCATCAATAGCATTGCACGATTCATAGGTCGAACCGACCAGTCGGCGCGATTGAGGGCCGGTCGGCCCCGACGACCTCTGCTCCGGCACCGCTTGGCTCGGAACACCGCCAGTGGGACGAGCCCTTGCGGAGATGGGTTTCCTCGTTGGTTCAAGGACCGATATCTTGTGTCTATTCCGACGTTGGGGGAAAAATGTCCGATAAGCCTGAGAACGCAATCGATGCGCTGCAGTGGGAGAACCGAACGTTCCCGCCGTCAGCAGCGTTCAAGAAGACGGCACTTGTCGTCGACACAGCCATGTACGACGACGCCAACCGCGACTATGAAGCGTTCTGGGCTGACCAGGCCAGTGAAATGCTTGATTGGTCGACTCCGTGGACGACAGTGTGCGAGTGGGACCTTCCCTACGCCAAATGGTTTGTGGGCGGACAGCTAAATGTCAGCCACAACTGTCTTGACCGACATGTCAACGCTGGCAACGGCGATCGGGTCGCGATCTATTGGGAAGGTGAGCCTGGCGACAGTCGCACCATCACCTACCGTGATCTTCTGGCCGAGGTGCAGACGTTTGCCAATGTGCTTAAGGGCCTCGGCGTCGCACGTGGTGACCGGGTCAACATCTATCTCCCGATGATTCCCGAGGCGGCGGTAGCCATGCTGGCGTGTGCCCGCATCGGCGCGGCGCACAGCGTTGTCTTCGGTGGCTTCAGTTCGCAGTCACTCGCCGACCGCATCAATGACGCCGAGGCCAAGGTGCTGGTGACCGCCGACGGTGGCTATCGACGCGGCGAGGTCTTCCCGCTTAAGGCCGCAGCCGACGTCGCGCTGGCGGACACACCCACCATCACCGGCGTGGTTGTGGTGCGGCGAGGTAACAACGACGTCGAGATGCAGGTCGGGCGCGATCATTGGTACCACGAACTGATGGCGGCGGCGGACCCGGTGTGCGTGGCCGAGCCAATGGATGCCGAACAACTGCTCTTCTTGCTGTACACCTCGGGCACGACGGGCAAGCCCAAGGGAATCATGCATACCACGGGCGGATACCTCACTCAGGTCGCCTTCACCCAAAAGTATGTCTTCGATCTGCACCCCGAAACCGACGTGTATTGGTGCACCGCCGACGTGGGCTGGATCACGGGTCATAGCTACATCGTGTACGGCCCCTTAGCCAACGGTGCGACCCAGGTGATGTACGAGGGGGTGCCCAACTATCCGGCCAACGACCGTCTCTGGGCCATCGTCGAGAAGTACAAGGTCACCAAGTTCTATACGGCCCCGACCGCGATTCGCACGTTCATGAAGTGGGGCAATGATCAGCCGGCCGGTCATGATCTTTCCTCGCTGCGGCTGCTCGGGTCGGTGGGGGAGCCCATCAATCCCGAAGCGTGGATGTGGTATGCAGAGCACATCGGACGCAACAACTGTCCGGTCGTTGACACTTGGTGGCAAACCGAGACGGGCGCCATCATGATCAGCCCGCTGCCGGGGGCCACCACCACCAAACCCGGCTCGGCCACATTTGCACTGCCCGGAATTGGCACTGAGTTGGTCGACGACGCCGGAGTCCACGTTGAACGCGGCGGGGGGTATCTCACCCTTACCCAACCGTGGCCATCGATGTTGCGCGGAATCTGGCGTGACCCCGATCGCTATCAGGATGCGTACTGGAACCGCTTTCCTGGCCGTTATTTCGCCGGGGATGGGGCCAAGCTCGATGACGATGGCTATTTGTGGCTGCTCGGGCGTGTAGACGACGTGATGAACGTGTCGGGGCACCGCATTTCGACTACCGAGGTCGAGTCGGCGCTGGTGTCGCATCCTTCGGTGGCCGAGGCAGCCGTTGTTGGTGCCAACGATGACACCACCGGGCAAGCGATCATCGCCTATGTCACCCTGCGCGGCGGCCTCGAAGTGACAGAGAAGGCGTTACGGGATCACGTGGCCGTCGAGATCGGGGCGATTGCCAAGCCCAAGGCCATCTATTTCACCCAAGAACTGCCCAAGACGCGATCGGGCAAGATCATGCGCCGTCTCCTGCGCGACGTGGCAGAAGGCCGCAATCTGGGTGATACCACCACGCTCGCCGACGCGTCGGTGGTCAACGAGCTGCAACGCCGCGCCGCACACGCACCGTCGGAGGATTGACTGGTCGCCACACCGCCCGAGTGACGTCGGGCGGGTCAGTCGCGGAAGTTGTTGAACTGCAGCGGTACCTCGAGGTCGGTTTCGCGCAGCAGCGTCATTAGTGTTTGAAGATCGTCGCGCTTTTTGCCCGTTACGCGAATCTGGTCACCCTGCGTGGACGACGAAACCCCTTTCGGGCCCTTGTCCTTAATGAGCCGGTTGATCTCGCGGGCCTTGTCCGAGGCAATGCCAACGTTGATCGTGACGATCTGGCGCACGGACGTGCCGGTCGCCTCCTCGAACTTGCCCCAGTCGATGCCTTTGAGGGACACGCCGCGTTTCACGAAGCGCTCCTCCAGCAACTGCCGGATGGCCCGAGCACGATCTTCCGACGCGGTGCGAATGGTGAGTACCAGGTCTTTTTGTTCGATGGATGAATTCGTGCCCTTGAAGTCGTACCGGGTCTCGAGCTCACGCTGGGCCTGATCGAGCGCGTTGCGCACTTCTTGATGGTCAACTTCGGAGACGATGTCGAAACTGGGCATGCCGCCAACGTAGTGGTTTGGGGCCGACGAATCGATGCTCGAGGATAGGCGGGTGGGTGCGTTGCCGCCGCCAACGCGATCTCGTTGGAGGAAGCGCGGCGTCGGCGCTATGATGTCGCACGCTTATTGGGTCGGTGCCCGAGTGGCCAATGGGAGCGGGCTGTAAACCCGCCGGCTTACGCCTACGGAGGTTCAAATCCTTCTCGGCCCACAATTGCAGGTACGGCCCGGCGGATTCGTTCCGCCGGGCCGTTTCCGTCCTACACGGGCCGCGTTCTAACGGCGCACTGTGGGCGTTTGAACGCACAGACGGTTTCTTGACCCCACCTGAAGACTCACCATCACTTGTAGCGTTACTTTGGGTGCATGGAGTGGCGATGGAGGCTCACGTGGCGCTGAAACTAAGAAAGAGCACGCATCGGGTTGCGCCACGCTCTCGGCCTGTTCACTTCTTGGTGGTTGCCGCACTCTCGTTCTACGTCCTCGGCAACGAGATCGTCCTGCGGTCCAATTCGTCGGCGGGAGGATGGCTGGGTGTCGTGCTCCCGAACCTCGTCATCTTGGTGTCGGGGTTACTTTGCCTGCGGCGCAGTCAGCTGGACCGTCGTCACCGGGCCAGTTGGCAGCTACTATGCGCCGCCCTGGTATGCGCCACCGTCTGCGGCGTGCTGCGCAGCGCCGAGTCCGCAGACTTGTTGACGCGATCTGAATTTCTGGTGGCCGACCTGTTCGGGCTGGCCTTTTGTCCCCTGCTGGCCTTCGCCATCGCCCGGTTTATACGCACTGACGCGTCGGAGGACACGCCGGGCATGTGGGCCGACGGGATCGTGTGCGGCGTTGGTGCCCTCGCCCTCATCGCGTTCCTCGCCCTTGACCCCATCAGCGCTCGCATTCGTGGCACCCAGTTCAACCTCACCGTTGCCCTCATCTACCCGGTCGCCGACGTGTTTTTGCTGGTACTCGTCATTGCTGGGCTGCGCACATGGCGCCACAGTCGCGTGGGCGTCTACCTTGTCATTGCGATCGGCTTCATCGCCGTTGGCGACACGGCCCGACTGTTCATGGCGGCCGGTGCCTCTCACGACTTCGGCACACGATTGTCCTATCTTGGGCTGGCCGGCGCAGCTTTCCTGGGTTTGATGGCGGCCGAACCGAACCAGCCGATTCGCCATACCCCGGTCGCTACCGCCACGTTGGGCGTGCCGTTCACCTTCGCTATGACCTCGGTCGGGCTCTTGATTCTCGACCGATTTCGGGCCGTGCATCCGCTCGCGCTTCTCCTCGGCGGGTGCACTCTGGCTGCGGCTGCGGTTCGGGCGGCTCTCGCTTTTCGTGAGTTGCGCACCCTGACGCAGACTCGCCGTGAAGCGCGTACTGACGAGCTCACGCAGCTCCCCAACCGGCGTTCGTTCTCCGAGATGATCGCCCGCTCGGTGGTGCGGGCTGAAGCCGGCCGTGAGCCCCTCGCCGTGCTCATGGTCGACCTCGATGGCTTCAAGGTGATCAATGACACTCTCGGTCACCACACCGGCGATGAGTTGCTACGCGAGGTGGCCCGACGCTTCTCGGCCACGCTCGCTCCAGGCGACATGCTGGCGAGATTGGGTGGGGATGAGTTCGGCATCGTCGTGCTGCCCCGTCCCGATCCGGGTTGGGCGTTGGAGGCCGGTGCCCGCCTCGTGCGTTCGCTCGAACAGCGCATGGAGCTCGACGGCGTGCCCATTCAAGTCCGCGCCAGCGTCGGTGCGTCGCTCTATCCCGATCACGGGAACTCGCCGTCGCCGCTGCTGCAGCGAGCGGACGTGGCGATGTACGAAGCCAAGAAGTCCGGTGGCGGCGTGCGCTTCTACAGCCAGTCCTTCGATCGCAACAGCCGTCAGCAACTCGAACATCTCGATGAACTGCGCCACGCCATTGAACTCGATCAACTGCTGCTCTACTTTCAACCCAAGGTGCGCTTCGTGGATGGCGTTTTGTCCGGCGTCGAAGCGCTCGTTCGGTGGGAGCACCCCACACGCGGGCTACTCGGCCCGAGTGAATTCTTGCCCGCTGCCACCCAGGGTGGTCTGTTGCCGCAGCTCACCCGCAAGGTGTTGGCTATGGCGGTCGAGCAGGCGGGCTCCTGGCACGCCGAGGGAGACTCGCTCGGCGTGGCCGTGAACGTGGGGACCGCCGACGTTGTTGACGCCACGTTGCCCGACTTCGTAGAAGAATTGTTGCAACGATTCTCTCTGCCAGCGGCGCTGCTCACCATCGAGATCACCGAGGATTCAGTCATCCAAGATCCCGTACGCACCAAGGAAGTGGTGGCTCGGCTGCGCAAACTAGGGGCCAAGGTCTCCATCGATGACTTCGGTGCGGGCTACGCCTCCCTGTCGCTTCTGCGAGAACTCGACCTCGACGAGCTCAAACTCGATAAGTCTCTCGTGGACAACGTCGACATGTCTGGGCGGCAAAAGGCGTTGGTCCGCGCCGCGGTCGGCCTGGCCCACGCGCTAGGACTGTCGCTGGTGGCCGAGGGCGTCGAGTCGATCGAGGCCTGGCGTGAACTGCAACTGCTTGATTGCGATGTGGCGCAGGGATATCTCGTCAGCCGACCGCTGTGCCCTGTTGACCTGCGCGCCTGGCTTGAGGCGCAGCGCCGTCGCCGTCACCCAGTCGCCAAGATCGGCTCGCCGCATGTTCCTGCTATCCGGCGTCGACAACGGACACTGCCGGCACAGGCGTGGGCTGCCAGCGCAGCGCTGGCAGCCGATACGCAGGCAAGCCTGCCCACGTGGGGTGGCGCTGCGCCTCGATGAGCAAGCAGCCGCAACTCATGTCGTGCTGCGAGGCGATCCGCGCCCCAGATCAGTCAAGCAGGAGTTGGCCAAGGCGGCCGATCACGTCGTCGGTAACGCCGATCGAGCTGGCATAGGCCACGATCGAGCCATGGTCGCGGTCAATATCGGCAAGCGTGCGTCGCATGGCCTCAGGATCGGCAGAAAAGAATGTTGGGGGTGCGTCGTTGATCTGCGTGGCCAGCTCGGGGTTGCGCTGCGCTGCTCGCTGAATGAACTGCTCCATGAACTGGCCCGTGAGGGCGTAGTCGCTGACGATCTGTTCTCGCTCGACGCCGAGCACCCCTAACAGCAAGGCTGCGAACAAACCCGTGCGATCCTTGCCAGCGGCGCAGTGGAATACAGCGGGCAGCGCGTCGGGCTCAGATAACACCCGCAAGCCCTCCGCAAACCGCGGGGCACCCTCGGCCAACATGTGGGTGTAGGCATCATGCAGGAACTCGATAGCCGGCAGGTCTCGTCGCCGCGCCTCATCGCGATCCCACGTCTTGTCGACGACAGAAAGGTTGTGGAAGCGCACCGGGTAGGCATCGACGGGGAACTGGCCGCGTGCGATGATCTCGGCCTGCGTACGTAGATCGATCACCGACCGCAATGCGTACGGCACCAGAACGATCAGGTCGTCGGGCGTGAGTTGCTGCAGCCCATCGGCACGAAATAACGTCCGCCATCGTGTGAGACGGCCTGAGGTCGTTCGATATCCACCGAGATCCCGAAAATTGAGGGGACCGTCAAGAGGGAGCACACGCTCGGGGGTAAGCAAAGACATGTCTTCAGCCTACGAGCGCAGCATGAACGCTCTCTGTCGGCAAGAAGAACGGTTACCGGGGTTGTTTGTCACACCACCGGCACGTTGGCCCGGGCCCGCTCGTGCAGGAGGCACTGCATCAGGGCAACGTCGCGCCATCGTCCAAACTTGCGGCCGACCTCGCGTTCAATGCCCACGAGATCGAATCCGCAGGCCGCATGAAGGCCGCGTGACGCCGTACCCGAGGCCTCGATCCGCGCCAGCACGGCATGAAATCCGTGTGACTCGGCGACCTGCAGCATGTTTGTCAGAAGCAACCGACCGATGCCGCGCCCGTGGGCCGATCGGCTCACGTACACCGAATCCTCCACGCTGGTGCGGTATCCGGCGCGATCTTTGTACGGCGAGAGGGACGCGAAACCGAGCACGGTCTCGTCATCGTCGACGGCGACCAGCGCCGAAAATGCCCCTGATCTGGCGGTCAACCACTGCTGCTGATCCTCAAGCGAGCGGGGCACCAGATCAAACGTTGCGGTGGTGTTCTGTACCTCGTAGTTGTAGATCGAGCGCACTGTCTCGGCATCGTCAAGGGTCGCCGGGCGCACATGCATGAGTGACTAGGGTACCCGTTTGTAAAACCGCTTGGGCGAAGCGACCAAGTTGTTGCTATCCTTCACTGCTTGGAACGCGGCCCCGCCGCGCCCGCCCTC
>JAYTVF010000391.1:0-3740 GCA_043744155.1 Acidimicrobiia bacterium
CGCAATCGTCACCTGTTGTTGACGAAGGGTGCTGGCATCGGGTTTCTCGCATTCGCGCTCATCCCACTGGTACGTACGGTGCCCGTCGCCATCAGCTACTTCCTGATGGCCCACGGCTACGGCGAGAAGGGCAAGGCATGGATGGAACGCGAAACAGGTGGTATGCCCGGCACCGTTGCATGGGCCGAGCGCCTCTTTGACCGCCTTGGACCCGCCAGCCTGCTGCTGTTCGCCGGTTCGCAGTTGGCGTGGCTGGTGGCGGGCCTTCGCAAGATCCCGACCCGCATCTTTGTGTCCTTCGAGGTAGCTGGCATCCTGGCCCGAATCGCCTTTTTCTGGCTTCTCGGCGAGCGATTCAAAGCTCAAATCACCGATCTGCTCGGCGTCATCGGCCGGTTCACGCTCCCTCTTACCATCGTTCTGGTCGGCACAGTGGGCTATCAGACATGGAGATCCATGCAGCGAATGGAAGCGAAGCGTCTCGCGGACGAGGCCCTTGATAGAGGAGATACGGAATGAGTCGCAGAACTGCAGTGGTAACGGGCGCATCGAGCGGCATCGGCGCAGCCACGGCTCGCGCCCTGGCCGAAGCCGGCTTTGACGTCGTGGTCGGTGCCCGACGAGTCGACAAGCTGTCCGAGGTAGCAGAACCGATCGGCGCCCGCGTACTCCCCCTCGACGTCACCGATGCCGCCAGCGTTCGCGCTTTCTGTGAGGCCATCCCAAGCTGCGCAGTGCTGGTGAACAACGCCGGCGGAGCCATGGGCTTGGCTCCAATTCGGTCTACCGATGAGGCAGACTGGTCGTGGATGTACGAGACGAACGTGCTCGGCACGCTACGGGTCACGCAGGGTTTTCTGCCCAAGCTCGAAGCATCGGGGGATGGCCTCATCATCATGATCGGCTCCGTCGCCGGGTTCGAGGTGTATCCGGGCGGCGCTGGCTATCACGCTGCCAAATTTGGGGTCCGCGCCATGACCCGCACCCTGCGCATTGAACTCAACGGGCTGCCCATCCGCATCACCGAACTCGATCCTGGCATGGTGAAGACGCCGTTCTCCGACGTGCGCTTCAAGGGCGATACCGAGCGCGCCGCAACGGTGTATGCAGGCGTGGACGCCCTCACCGCCGAGGACATCGCCGAATGCGTTCGGTGGGTCACCACCCTCCCCTCGCACGTCAACATCGATGAGATGACGATTCGACCGCGAGATCAGGCGGCTGCGCACGTCTTGAACCGACGTCCGGTCTGACCCTTGCTGACTCGCGACGACAACGAGTCATCACCGGCCGGGGTCCGCCGATCAGAACCGGATCAGAACCCGAGCAGCCCGTCGAGTCCCACGGTCAGACCGGTGCGTTCACCAATACGTTTGGTGGCCATCAACACGCCGGGCATGTACGAGTCACGGTCGTAACTGTCCTGTCGGATGATAAGGGTCTGGCCGCGAGTGCCAAACAGAACCTCTTGATGAGCTTCCAGGCCGCGCATTCGCACCGAGTGCACACGTATACCGGCTGGCCCGATCCCGCCTCGTGCGCCGGGGAAGACCTCGTTCGTGGTCTTGTCGGGAGCCCACTCGCCGCTGGCCGCAGCAATGCGTTCCACGGTGCGCACCGCGGTGCCCGACGGCGCATCGGCCTTGGCGTCATGGTGCAGCTCGATGACCTCGGCCGACTCAAAAAAGGGGGCGGCAAGCTCCGCGAATCTCATCATCAGTACTGCGCTGATGGCAAAGTTGGGCACGATCATGCAGTTCGACCGCACAAAGGCCTGACCGAAAAAGGTCATGTCGTCCGGAGTGAAGCCAGTGGTGCCCACTACGGCATGCACACCGTGCAGCCCACACCACGCAACGTTCTTGCGAGCGGCCTCCAGCACCGTGAAGTCGATCGCGACGTGGACGCCAGCATCGGCCATTGCCCGTGGGTCACTCGCCACCTCAACGCCCAACATGCTTCGCCCCACCGCGTACGGGTCGACAGCAGCTACCAAGTCGAGATCGGGGTCAGCCCCGATTGCAGCACACACCGTCGTGCCCATCTTGCCGCCTGCCCCAAAAACGCCAACCCGAATCGTCATGCCGAGACTCTAGACAGAACCGCGCTTCGCTCCGGCCAAAATCGGCCAGGACCACGACCGCCAGCGCTCAGCTCTCGATCGTTGCGCATGTCGATTTACACGTCATGGCCGACACCTACGGCCGAGATCACTTGCCCGACACGCTTGTCGCCGCCATCGGATGCGGCGGCCCGCCCGTCGAGATTCTCTCAGCGTTCGGCCCGGCTACGCGCGGTTTGCAAGCACCTTTTTGGTGACCGGGCCAACGACAGCGAGCGCCTGCTGAGCGTTCAGCACTCGCTTGGCCACCCGCAGCACGTCGTCGGCGGTCACCGCATCGAGCCGGGAGACTTGCTCATCGACGGGTCGCACATAGCCGCGGGCCGACACGTGGCCGGCCAGACGGCTCATGCGGCTGGCGGAGTCTTCGAGGCCGAGCACGAATGACCCGGTCAGGTAACCCTTGGCGATCTCTAGCTCGTGTTCGGTGATGCCGTCCGTGGCCAGGTTGGCCAGCTCGCCATCGACGATGTCAAGTACTTCGAGCACGTGGTCGGGGCTGGTGCCGACGTAAACACTCAAGGCGCCCGCATCGGCATAGGTGGCCTGGCTTGCGAACACCGAGTACGCCAGACCGCGCTGCTCACGAATCTCGTCGAACAGTCGAGACGATGGTCCGCCGCCGAGCACCTGTGCGGCGACGTCAAGCGCCTCGCGGTCAGGGTCATCCCGATCGACCGCCCGATAGCCCAACGCGATGTGGGCTTGTTCGGATTTCTTGCGGATCACAGCTAATGGGCGGGTCTCCCCCACCGGCGCGACCCGAGTCGGCCGAGTCCCTCCCGGAGGTGCAATGAACCACTGCTCTACTGCGGCAGCGGCCTCGTCATGGTCAACGGCGCCGGCGAGCGAGACGACGATATTTTCAGGCCGGTACCAGGCAGTAAAGAAGGCGCGCACATCGTCCGGCGTGATCGAGGCGACGGTTACTTTATCGCCTGCCGTCTCCCAACCAAGGGGATGTCCAGGGAAGAGCGACTCTGCCAACAGCGTCAAAGCTCGATCATCGAGCGCATCCTCGTCCATGCCGAGTTCTTCGAGAATGACTTCACGCTCAGTCTCGATATCGGTGTCTCGGAGTGCTGGGGACGACACCACCGAACCCAGAATCTCGACGCCCAAGGCCCAGTGACGGGCGGGCAGGCGCGTGTAGTACGCCGTGACCTCTTTCGAGGTGAAGGCGTTCATGTCGCCACCGACTCGGTCGATAGCTTCGGCGATCGATTTGGCCGAACGGGTTTCGGTACCCTTGAACAACAAGTGCTCAAGGAAATGGGAGACGCCTGAGATTTCGGCCGCCTCGTCTCGCGCCCCGACACCGACCCAAACGCCGGAGGAGACAGACAAAGCGTCGGGCATCCGCTCGGTAACGAGACGGATACCCGACGGCAAGGTGATCTGTCGAATGCTCAACTGACCTGCATCATGGAGATGACGGTGCTACGCCGCTCAGCGATGGCGACGGGGGCCACGGCCCGCGCCACCTTCACGACCGCCACGTCCGGCAGGACGGGGACCGCGGTCGCCAGCATCGTTGCCACCAGCGGGACCACCGGGGCCGAGATCACCAAAGGTCTCGCGCGCCTCAGCATCGAAGGCATCTTCGAAGCTCGCTACC